>CANHON010000261.1 GCA_947462115.1 Deltaproteobacteria bacterium
CGGGCGGCCCAAGCGGCGGGCTGGGATCGGGCGCTGCTCCTCAACGACGACGCGGTGCCCGCGCCTGGCTGCGTCGCGGCCCTCGCGGCGGCCTGGCGGCCCAAGGATGGCGCGCTGGGGCCGGTCCTCATCGACCCAGAGGGCGCGGTGGAGTCGGCCGGCCTGCGCATCGGCCGCTCGGGATGGCTGCGCCCGATCCGCCGCGCGCCGCTGGAGCCGACGGAGGTGGAGGGTCTGTCTGGGGCCGCGCTGCTGATGCGCGCCGCCGAGCGCTTTGATCCCGCCTACGCCCATGGTTTTGAGGACCTAGCCCTCTGCCGGGCCCTGCGCGCCCGGGGCCTCGCGGTGCGGGTGGTGCCCGCGGCCCGCTGCCAGCACGTGGGCGGCGCGACCCTGGACCGGCGGAGCGAAGAAGCCCAGCGGCACGCTGTGTCCGGGCACCTGCGGCTGCTCGACAGCCGGCGGCTCGCGCCGGTGGCCCTCGGCTTAGCGGCGGCCCAGGTGCTGCGCGAAGGCGGCCCTGCCCGGCGCCTCCGGGGCATCTGGAACGGCTGGCGCGACTGGCGCTCAGCCCGCGCGGACGGGGTCCGGCAGGCCGTAGACGACCTGGGGCGCGGCGATCCCCTTGAGCTGGTGCTCCCCGAGGTGCTGGAGCGGCTGCCCGCACAGGTCATTGAAGGCCTGGCTGGCGATCAGGGGCTGCTGGAGCACCGGGGCGAGCGCGTTGAGCCGGGCCGAGAGGTTCACCGCCGCGCCGATGACGGTGAAGTCGAGCCGGGTGGGCGCCCCGATGTTGCCGTAGGAGACCTCACCGACGTGCAGCGAGATCCCAGCGTGTAGGCTCGGCTCGGTCAGGTCGCGGCGGGCCGCGTTGAGCGTCGCGAGGTTGAGCAGGGTGCGCTCGGCCGCCCGCAGCGCCCGGGCGCAGACCTCTCGGGGATCGTCGCCTTCGCGCAGCGGGAAGATCGCCAGCGCCGCGTCCCCGATGAACTTGAGGATCTCCCCCTCGTTGTGGTCGATGGCCTCGCCGACCGCCCCGAAGAAGCGGTTGAGCAAGGCCACGATCGCCTGGGAGCCCAGCTGGATCGTCATCGGCGTGAAGTTCCGCAGGTCGCAGAACCAGACGACGGCGCGGAGCGACTCGACGCTGCCGCGGTGGATGTCGCCGCGCAGCACCCGCGGCCCGGTGTGCTGGCCGATGTAGGTGGCGCAGACGCTCGCCGCCACGCTGCGCTGCACATAGAGCTCGACCGGGGCCCGAAGTCCGAGAAAAGCGTCCTCCAGCGCGTCGAGCTGCGGTTCGGTGAAGCCGCCGGGCTGGTCGGTCATCAGGCTCAGGGCGATGGGCAGGTCGCGCTCCGAGCTGATGGCCGCGGCCACGTACTCGGTCATGCCCTGGGCCGCGTACTCTACAAACATCGGAAATTCTTGGGGACCTTCGCTGGAGATGCTGTAGCGCACCCGGCGGGCCGAGCCGTCGATGATCGGCCGGATGGGGCTCTGCAAGAAGCCGGCGGTGGAGCGCTGGGCCGCGGAGAAGCGGTTGGTCTCGAGCTGGTCCCGGTCGTGGCGCCAGATCCAGTTCTCGGCCACAAAGAGCGGGTGAAGCGCGCGGATCGTCAGGTTGAAGCGACGCAACGGCACGCCATACTCATGGCATGCCCGCACAAAGGACCAAACGAGCTCGTCCATGGACTGCAGCTCGATGGCCTCGGTCAGGCACCACCGCAGCAGCCGATCGCCGATGTCCACGCGCATGGGGTCTCCAGGGGGGCCACGAGAAGAGGGACGACGAGAAGGGGGACGACGAGAGGAAGGGCGAGGGCGAGGGTGGGCGGGAGGGGCCGGGCGCTCACTGACCGGTGGAGCCGAAGCCGCCCACGCCGCGCTCGGTGTCTACCGCGAGGCTCAGCACCGGCACCAGACGGGCGCGCCCGACCGGGCAGAGCACCAGCTGGGCCACGCGCATGCCGTGCACAAGGGTGACCGGCTCGTCTCCGAGGTTGATGAGCAGCACCTTCAGCTCACCCCTGTAGTCGCTGTCGATGGTGCCGGGCGCGTTGGGCATGGACAGCCCGTGCTGCAGGGCGAGCCCCGAGCGCGGGCGGACTTGGCCCTCCCAGCCGGCGGGGATGGCGATCCGCAGCCCCGTCGGCACCGCGGCCCGCCCGAGGCGGGGCAGCACCAGCGGCTCCTGAAGGGCAGCCCGCAGGTCCATCCCTGCAGACCCCGCCGTCGCATAGCTCGGCAGCGGCAGATCGGCGGCCGCGGGGAGCACCTCGATCTGGAGGTCAAGATCAGCGTGCATTGGGGCATCCTCGGTAGTGATGGACAAAAACGGGGAGGGCGGAGCAGCGCGCTGCGCCACCCCGCCCCGCTGGCCCGACCGCGCCTTAGAGGTCGCTGGTCAGGGCCTCCTTGCGGGAGAGGCGGATCTTGCCGGCGCGGTCGATGTCGATGACGCGCACGAGCACCTCATCGCCCTCGCGGACGACGTCGGTGACGCGCTCCACGCGGCCCTCGGCCAAGTGGCTGATGTGAACCAGGCCCTCGGTGCCGGGGAAGATCTCGACGAAGGCGCCGAAGTCGACCGCCCGCTTGACCACGCCCAGGTACAGCTTGCCGATCTCGGCCTCCTGGGTCAGCTCGCGGATCAGGTCCATGGCCTGCTTGGCCTTGCCCTGGTCGGTGCTGGCGATCTCCACGCGGCCGCTGTCGTCCACCTTGAGGCGGGTCTCGGTGCGGTCCTGGATCGACCGGATGGTCTTGCCCCCGGGCCCGATGATGTCGCGGATCTTGTCGGGGCTGATCTGCATCACGGTGATGCGGGGCGCGTAGGCCGAGAGCTCGGCGCGCGGGGCGGCGAGGCCCTTGGCCATCTCGTCGAGGATGTAGAGGCGGCCCTCCTTCGCCTGGTTGAGGGCGCGCAGCATCACCTCACGGGGCACGCCCGTGATCTTGGTGTCCATCTGGAAGGCGGTGATGCCCTTGCTCGTGCCGGTGACCTTGAAGTCCATGTCGCCGAGGTGGTCCTCGTCGCCGAGGATGTCGGAGAGCACGGCGTACTGGCCGTCCTCACGCACGAGGCCCATGGCGATGCCGGCCACGGCGCGCTTGAGGGGCACGCCGGCGTCCATCAAGGAGAGGCTGGCGCCGCAGACGGTGGCCATGGAGCTCGAGCCGTTGGACTCGAGCACGTCGCTCACCACGCGCAGCACGTAGGGGAAGTCGGCCTGCGAGGGCAGAACGGCCTCCAGCGCGCGGTGCGCCAAGGCGCCGTGGCCGATCTCGCGCCGCTTGGGGCCGCGCATCATGCGGGCCTCACCGGTGCAGAAGGGCGGGAAGTTGTACTGGAGCATCCAGCGGCGGAACTGCTCGGTCGAGCCGGCGAAGTCGATGCGCTGGGCGTCTTCTTCGATGCCGATGGTGGCGGAGCAGAAGGTCTGGGTCTCGCCGCGGGTGAAGACCGCGGAGCCGTGGGTGCGGGCGGCGACGCCGACCTGGGCGAGCACGAAGCGCACCTCGTCGGTGGCGCGGCCATCGAGGCGCACGCCGGTCTGGACGACCTGCTGGCGCATCGCGGTGCGGCTCATCTTCTCCCAGATGGTCTTGGCGGCGCCGGTGATGCGGGCGGCCTCGGCCTCGTCGCTGATGCCCGCGACGAGCTGCGCGATGATGGCGTCACGGGCGGCCTTCAGGCCATCGCGACGCTCGTGCTTGCCGGGGACGGCCATGGCGGCCTTGAGCGAGGCGGCGCCCAGCTCGGCCATGCGCTCGGCGATGGCGGCGTCGGGCTTGGGGGCCGGCGCGACGTGGCGCTTGGGCACGCCGCAGAGGCCGCGCAGCTCTTCAATGGCGGCGCAGATCTTCTTGATCTCGCTGTGGGCGAGGTCCATCGCGTCGATCATCGAGGTCTCATCGGCCTCCTTGGCGCCGCCCTCGACCATGCAGATGGCCTCGGCGGTGCCGGCGACGACCAGCGTGAGATCGGCCTTGTCCATCTCGGTGCGGCTGGGGTTGACCAAGAAGGCCCCCTCGACGCGGCAGATGCGGACGCCAGCCACCGGGGCGTCGATGGGCAGGTCGCTGACGTGGGCCGCGGCGGCGGCGCCCGCGATGCTCAGCACGTCGGTGTCGCTGCGCGGGTCAAAGGACAGCACCGTCGCGATGACCTGGGTCTCCTGACGGAAGTGCTTGGGGAACTGGGGGCGGAGCGGGCGGTCGATCAGGCGGCTGATCAGCGTCTCGCGCTCGTTGGACCGGCCCTCGCGCTTGAGGAAGCCGCCGGGGATCTTGCCGGAGGCGGCCGTACGATCCATGTAGTCGACCGTGAGCGGCAAGAAGTCGAAGTCCCGCGCATCGTAGCTGCCGACCGCGGTGACGAGCACGGCGCTCTCGTCTTGTTTGACGATGACGGCGCCGCTGGCCTGCTTGGCCAACCAGCCCGTCTCGAACACCATGGGGCGACCGCCGATCTCGACCGATACAGAATGAACCTTCACGAATACTCCAAAGTCTGGGTCCCGCCGCGCCCATCAGCGTGGGGGCCCCGTGGGGTGCGATCCTCTTCGCCTGCGCGCTGTCTGGCGCGCTGCGATGGTGCGGCTTCACGACGCAGAGGACGAGATCCCGTAGACCTGCGGAGACCGAGCAGCGACGCTGCGCCGCTCGGTCCGCGGAGACCTGCGAGACTCGCTTCCTGCGGCATGGGCCAGGCAGCGAGGAGGATCGATGTTGAAAAGAACGTTGGGGACACTGTTGTGAAGCGCGTTGGGCGCTCCGCTCTGGGCCGGCCCCGCTGGCGCCGCGGGCTCCCGCAGCGGGGGCGAGCGGGGCCCCCCAAAGCAAAAGGGCGGCGGGAACCCGCCGCCCCACCGGGCTACCGACGCAGACCGAGCCGCTCGATCAGGCTCTTGTACCGGTCGGGGTGGTTGACCCGCAGGTACTTGAGCAGGCGGCGACGCTGGCCGACCAGCATGAGCAGACCACGACGGGAGTGGTGGTCCTTCTTGTGGCCCTGGAAGTGGGGCGTGAGGTTGGCGATGCGCTGGGTGAGGAGCGCGACCTGGACCTCGGGGGAGCCGGTGTCGCCCTCGAAGGTGGCGTAGGTCTTGATCTGCTCTTGGCGCATCTCAGCGGTAACGGACATGATCCCTCAGGCGACACGAACCCTGCAGACGAGGCCGCTCCGCGCGCCGGGCACTTTCCCGGGGGGATGGGCGTCGGGGGTCGCGACCACCGCCCGGCATTGGGCGATGTGGCGGGGCTGGCATGAGACAGCCTGGAGCCAACCTCAGCCCTGCGGACCGCGTCGCCAGCGCGGGGCCGACGAGGATGGAGGCAGAGTGAGGGCGCGAGCGACCGCTTGGGCCGTTGTGGCGCGCTCTATTGACCCGCAGGGCTGGCGCTGTCAAGGCCCAGGGCGGCCCCGCAGCCGCCGCTCCTGCGGGCGCCCCTTCGGGCGGAGGCCAGGCCGACGCGCGCCCTCCGGCCCCGCGCACCTACGGGCAGCCCCGTATGCCGCAGCGCCACCAAATTCGCCGTACGGCTCAATTGCCTGGATGGGTCATCCGAAGACCCAGGGGCGCCCCGCCGCTGGTCAGAGCGGACATCCGCGATCGCTGGTCGTGCCGCCCACCGCTCGGTTCTCTTCTCGCGGTTCTCTTCTCGCGGTTCCCTTCTCAAGGTTCCCTTCTCGATGTTCTCGGTTCGAGCACCCACATCGATGAAGCTCCAGTCCGCGCTGCCGGCCAACCAGCGCCGCCTGTCCGCCGTGCTGGAGCGGATCTCGACGGGCGCCCGCGTCAACCAGGCCGCCGACGACGCCGCCAACCTCGGCGTGGGCACGAAGCTCCACACCCACGCCCGCTCCATGGCCATGGCCAAGCGCAACGTGGCGGACGCCCTCGAGACCACCGGGGTCGCCAGCAGCGCCCTCGCGCAGGTCACCGACAACCTGCAGCGCATGCGCGAGCTCGCGGTGGCCAGCGCCAGCGACACGCTCAACGACGACGAGCGCCAGTACCTGCAGGACGAGTACGGCCAGCTGATGGCCGAGATCGACCGCACGGCGCGGAGCACCGAGAGCAACGGCAAGCGCCTGCTCTCGCCGGCGGCGATCGACATCGCCATCACCATCGACTCCTCCGACTCGATGTTCTTGGAGCTGCCGAACATTCAGGCGGAGCTGGCCCAGCTGGCCCCGCGGCTGGCCGCGGAGGGCATCGAGGCCCGCTTCGCGATCATCGACATGAACACCTTCGGTGATCTCGGCGACGGCAACACCGTGGTGGCCAACTTCGGCGCCGACCTCGCGACCGCGCTCAACGCGTTCACGCTCACTGGCGTCGGCGGCATGGACCCCTACAGCGTCATGCTCGACCTCGCCGGCCTCGCCCCGCTCGCCGGTACCAGCACCCCCGACCAGCTCAACTTCAACAGCGAGGCCCAGCAGCGCATCTTCATCCACGTCTCTGACGTCGGCCGGGAGACCTTGCTCACCGGCGTCACCCAGGGCCAAGCGGCGACGATGCTGGCCGACGCCGGCTACACCGTCCACACCATCAGCCCCTCTGCAAACGACGGCACCTACGTCAACCTGACCGGGATCACCGGCGGCACGATGAACAACATGACGGGCTTCGGCCTCCAAGTCGACATCGCGGTCGACAACATCGTGGCCTCGATCCTCGCCAACTACGACGACG
>CANHON010000262.1 GCA_947462115.1 Deltaproteobacteria bacterium
CGCGATGGGCGCGAGGGTCATGCCCTTTCTCCACGACGTGGACTCGGTGCTGGGGTCCTCGGGCCAGTGGCTCTCTGCGAAGACCGGGAAGGACATCCACTTCGACCTCGAGGAGCTCAAGACCTGGGGCCCAGAGGTGGTCTCCGAGCAGTGGCCCAAGGTCCAGGAGAAGATCACGAGCCTCAGCAAGGGACTGTTCACCCAAGGTTTAGGGCTGCTCAACGCCCTGCTCAACCTCGCGCTGCTGCCGATTTTCGTCTATTACCTGCTCAGCGACGGCGACCGTGCGCTGGCGGCGCTCCGGGATCTTGTGCCGCCGCGCTTCCTGCCGCGGGTCGAGCGGGTGGCGCAGGAGGTCGATCAGCGGCTGAGCGCCTTCGTGCGGGGGCAGCTCACCGTCTGCAGCGCCCTCGCGGTCCTCTACAGCCTTGGGCTGCTCATCGTCGGCATCGACCTCGCGATCAGCGTGGGCACCATCGCTGGCGTCTTGTTCATCGTGCCGTACCTGGGCACTGCCGTCGGCGTCGTGTTGGGCGTGCTCCTGGCCCTGCTCAAGTTTGGCTTTAGCTGGGAGGTGCTCGGCGTCGTCGCGGTCTTTACCGTGGTGCAGCTCATTGAGGGCTATGCGCTCACCCCGCGGATCATCGGCGACAAGGTGGGCCTCCACCCGCTCGTGGTCATGGTGGCGATCATCGTCGGCGCCAGCCTGATGGGCATCTGGGGGATGTTCCTCGCCATCCCGATCACCGCCGTGCTCAGCGTTGTCGCCGCGGAGTGGATCGAACTGTACAAGCGCAGCCAGGCCTACGAGGCGCGACCGTGACGCGCGGCCCCGACGGCATCGCGACGCTCTGGCTCGGCCGACAGCGCTACCAGCCGATCCTCGAAGCGCAGCGGGCCTGGCGGCAGCGCATGATCCACGAGGGCGCCGCGGAGCAGCTGTGGGCCCTGGAGCACGAACGGGTGATCACCACCGGGAAGCGCGGCCCCGGCGCCGATCTCAACCCAGACCTGCTCGCTTACCAGGGCGTCGAGCTCGTGCAGACGGAGCGCGGCGGCCTCACCACTTGGCACGGCCCCGGACAGCTCGTGGTCTACACCCTGGTGCGGGTCCACGCCCGGGGCTTCGGCCCCAAGGCCTTCGTCGAGGCGCTGGAGGGCGCAGTCATCACCTGGCTCGGGGCCATCGGGCTCCCCGCCGACCGCCGGAGCGGGCGCCCTGGTGTATGGGTGGCCGACGAGAAGGTCGCCGCCATCGGGCTCCACATCGCCGGCGGCGTGGCCATGCACGGCCTCGCCCTCAACCTGCAGCCCAAGCTGGACGACTACCGGCTCTTCGCGCCCTGCGGCTACGCAGACACCGGCGTCAGCTCGGTGGCGACCATCCTCGGCGACGCGCCGAGCCCGATGGAGGCCGCGCCCAGCCTGTGCTCCACCATTATCGACGCCATATCAAAGGCATCATTGAGCCTGCCCGCCAGCGAGGCGGCAGAGAAAAAGACGAAGAATATGCCTTGACTGCCTGAACGATGCATGATAAGACCTTTGGGTCAGCGGGTCGCGCCGCAAACAACCCACCTTGAAGACTCGTAGCTCAGTGGGAGAGCATCGCCTTGACACGGCGGGGGTCGGCGGTTCGAAACCGCCCGAGTCTACTTGAGGCCACCAACTTCGGTTGGTGGCCTCTCTGCTTTTTCGTCCGGCGGCCTTCACCCGAGCGCCACCGCCTCGCATGCACGCCTCCTCAGCGTTGACATGCCGCATCCCTTGCGCTATCTGCCGTTGGCTCTGGTACGACCCGCCACGGTGCCCCAAACGGGCGCCTCGGGCCGTCCGGCCTCCGGTCCCTCTGGGGCCACCCTTTCGACTCTGGAGCTACTCTTTGCGGCGACCCCCTTCCCCACGGAACCGTATGGCCGAGCCTGAGCGCACCGGCCCGCGCATCAACGAGCGCATCCGCGTCCCGCGCGTCCTCGTCATCGACGACTCCGGCGAAAAGCTGGGTGAGTTCATGACCGAAGACGCCATCCGCCTGGCGAAGGAAAAGGGCATGGACCTGATCGAGGTCGCGCCCAACGCGCGGCCCCCGGTCTGCCGTCTCGGAGACTTCGGTCGAATCAAGTACGAGAAGCAAAAGAAGGACAGTGAGGCCAAGAAGAAGCAGGTCGTGGTGGAGCTGAAAGAGATCAAGCTCCGCCCCAAGACCGACGATCACGACTTCGACGTGAAGATCAGGCACGTGCGTCGCTTCCTGGAAGAGGGCAACAAGGTCAAGGTGACCGTCCGCTTCCGGGGCCGCGAGATCGCGCACCGAGAGATCGGTGAAGAGCGGTGCATGGAGATGTTCAAAACTGTAGAAGACCTGGCCATTGTTGAAGCCCGTCCGAGCATGGAAGGGCGCCAGATGTTCATGATCATCGCCCCGAAGAAGCGCTGACTCGGGGCGCGGAGACACGACGATGCCGAAGATGAAGACCCACAGCGGCGCCAAGAAGCGCTTCGGCTTCACCGCCTCTGGCAAGGTGAAGTTCAAGAAAGCGAAGATGCGCCACATCCTTGAGAAGCGACCCAAGTCGATGAAGCGGAAGGCTCGCGCCACCGGCTACATGGCTGAGGGCGACGCTCGGCACATTCGCGTGCTGATGCCGACCGGCTGAACGCCGTCGCTCGCTCAAGCTCCCCCAACCACACCAGCGGCTCGCCGCCACCGCCTCCCGGACGCACCGGCAGGTCGGGACCCGGCTGCCCACCTCCATAAGGAGTCCGCACCATGGCACGCGTAAAGCGCGCACAGATCCGCAAGGTTCGCCTACGGAAGCTGTTCAAGCGCACCAAGGGTTTTTTCCTCTCCCGCCGTACCACCCTGCGTCAGGCCCACGAAGCCGTGATGCACGCGCGGCGGTTCAAGTTCCGGGGACGCAAAGAGAAGAAGCGTCAGTACCGGGGCCTCTGGATCATCCGCATCGGCGCCGCCCTCAAGCCCCACGGCATCTCCTACAGCCGCTTCATCCACGGCCTCAAGAAGGCCGAGATCGGGCTGGACCGCAAGCAGCTCTCTGAGCTCGCGATCCACGACGCGGCTGCGTTCACCACGGTCGTCAGCCAGGCCAAGGCCGCGCTGGCCTGAGGCGCTCATGTCCGGTCTCCTCCTCGCGCTGCTGTTCATGGCCTGCAAAGGCGACGATGAAGTGGAGTACACCCAGTTCAACGTCGACGACGACGAGGTCGTCATCAGCGTAGGCGAGCCCGAGGTGCTGGATCCCGTCTCGACGGTGATCCGCAGCACCACGGGTGAGGTGGAGATCGGCTCGGCCGTCGTCAGCCCTGGCGGCGGCCCCATCGGCACCGACCACGAGGTCGTGATCATCGTCTTTGACGACTATCAGGACCAAGTGGATCGGGTGTCGGTGCGGACCCAATCCCCCGGTCGGGGCGAGGATGAGTACGATCTCATCCAAGACAGCGCCGACGAGGGCTACTACAAGCTCACCATCACGAGCGCTGGCGAGCCCGACGAGAAGCGGGACGACACGCTGACCTTTCGTCTCTGGCAAGCCAGCACCACGGAGGAGGAAGCTCCATGACCCAGGCTCCCCCCGAGAGCGTCCACACGCTCACCCGCGCCGGCTTGACCGACGCGGTCGCCAAGAACCTGTCCGTCCAGCGCCGTCTCGCGGCCACGCTGGTGGACGACGTCGTGACGCTCATCACGCAGGCCGCCCTTGACGGCCACAACGTGAAGATCGTAGGCTTCGGCTCCTTCAACCTGCGGGACAAGCGGAGTCGTCCGGGCCGCAACCCCCGGACCATGAAGGACGTCACCATCACCGCGCGGCGGGTCCTCACCTTCCGTGCCTCTCCGGCCCTCCGGAGCGCGCTCAACCCTCGGGAGTGAGCGGAGCGGCGGCCCCTCCCGGCGCCGCCTCAGACACCCGCGCGCGCCGCGGGTTCGGCGGCTTTTGTCGCTGGCGCCGCGGAGCGAGGCCCCACTGAGCGCTCCCCGGCGACCCTTCGGGCCAGTCGGAGCGCAAGGTGGCAGGACCCCGAGGCAAAGATCCCCAGCCGAGCGAGCCCGCAGACGACCGTCGGGCTGCGCGCGGCCGCCCACCCACCGGGGCTCGCCTCGCCGACGCGCTCCGCCGCGCGCTGGACGACGATCCGGAAGAGACGCAGCGCAGCCTGCCGCTCCGCACCGAGTCGGCGCCCGCGCCCACTCTACCGCCGCCGCCGCCGCCGGTGTCCGCCGGCCCCGCGCCGGTCAGCGCGCCGCTGCCCTCGCCTCCCCTCGCGGCGGACCTCCCCCTCGACGACGAGGACGGCGACGTAGACGGTGATGAGGTCGTGGATGACGCGCTCATCGACAGCCCCGACAAGCTCTACTTCCGCATCGGCGAGGTGGCCCAGCTCGTCGGCGTGGACGCCCACGTGCTCCGGTACTGGGAGAGCGAGTTCCGGATGAAGCCCCGCCGCAGCCCCAGCGGCCAGCGGCTCTACCGGCGGTCGGATCTGTCGAAATTCCTGCGGATCAAGTCTTTGCTGCACGACGAGGGCTACACCATCGCCGGGGCCCGCAAGGTGCTCACCGGCGCGCTCGGTGCTCCGACGGTTGATCCTGCCCGTCTGAAGGCCGCGCTGGACCGCGTTCGCGTGCTCCGCCGCCTCATCCGCGAAATTCAGGACGAATTAGAGCTTGACGGCCAGAGCTGACTTGTTATAAGGCGTGGGCTGGCGGCGGTGACCCCGCCGAATCGCTCGCCGAGAGGCGACCCCAAGCGGTTCCATCCAGCAACAGTGTCGGGGAGTAGCGCAGCCTGGTAGCGCACCTGAATGGGGTTCAGGGGGTCGCAGGTTCGAATCCTGTCTCCCCGACTCTTGAAAAGCCAGCCTTCGGGCTGGCTTTTCTTCGTTTTGCACATCCACCGTCCAGCACGGGCCTCCGGTCGCCGCCGGGCTAAGCCTCCGCCATGTCCGCCCGCCCCGACCTCGCCGACCTGGGCGACCTCGCCGACCTCGCCCGCGCGCTCTCCGGGCGCCGCCTGTGCGTGCTCACCGGCGCCGGCCTGTCCACCCGCTCGGGCATCCCCGACTACCGGGGCCCCGGGACCCTCGCGCGCGCCCGCACCCCGATTCGCTTCGCCCAATTTGTGGCCGAGGCCGCCTGGCGCCGGCGCTACTGGGCCCGCTCCTACTCGGGCTGGCCCACGCTGCGCGACGCCACGCCCAACCCCGGCCACGCCGCCCTCGCCCGCATGGAGCGCGCCGGCCTGCTCACCGGCCTCATCACCCAAAACGTCGACCGGCTGCACCACAAGGCCGGATCGGTCGATCCCGTCGAGCTGCACGGCGCCCTCGCCGATGTGCTCTGCCTTCGGTGCGGCGCGCTGTCGTCGCGCGAGGACCTGCAAGCCCGCCTCGCCGCCGCGAACCCCGGCTGGCGGCCGGCCGAGGCGCCCATCGCCCCAGACGGTGACGCCGATCTCGACGAGACGGGCGGCTTTGTCGCCCTCGACTGCCAGGACTGCGGCGGCCACCTCAAGCCCCACGTCGTCTTTTTCGGCGAGAACGTGCCCGCCGGGCGGGTCAGCCGCGCGATGCAGGCCGTCGAGGAGGCGGAGGCCCTCCTCGTGATCGGCTCCAGCCTCACGGTCTACTCCGGGCTGCGCTTCGTGCGCCGGGCAGAGGCCCGCGGGGTGCCGGTGTGCATCCTCAACCTCGGGCCCACCCGCGCCGACGCCACCGCCGCGCTGCGGGTCGAGCTGGACGTGGGCGAGGCCCTCCCTGCGCTCTCGACCCTGCTCGGCGCGGGCTGAGGGGCGTCCCAGCCGCGCTCAGGGCGCAGCGATGACCGCGAACCAGCGCCCCTCGGGGTCCGGGAAGGCGAAGTTGGACATGCCGTGGTGATCCGACACCTCGGTGGCCGCCACGCCCGCCGCGACGAGCCGCGCCCGCTCGGCGACCAGATCGGCGACGTGGAACGCCATCGAGGGCGTCGCCAAGTCGAGGCCGTCGGGGTTGTCCTGCATCATCGCCTTGGGCACGAGCTGCAAGCGGAAGTCCTGGTCCGCGAAGCCCACCTGCGGGATGACGAAGCCCGCCACCTCGTCCCGACCGCGCTCGACCATGCCCACCTGCTCGATCCAAAATGCCCGACAGCGCTCGCTGTCTTCAACGTACAGCACCACAAAGCCGACCTTCATCTCGCCTCCTCGCGCAGACCGTGCGCTCCGGGCGAGCCCTTATCCCACGCCCCGCCCGGGCACCCCAACCGGTCCACGCGCCTGCGCCTCCGAACCGCGCTGCGCACCCACCGTCGCCCCGGCGCGGCCTGGTTCGGCGCGGCTCGAGGGCCGGGCGCCCGACCGCCGGGCTAAGACGCCCCATGTCCGCCCCGCCGCCGCTCGCCCCCTTGGACCCCTTCGACAAGGCCGCCCTGCTCTGCGCCCTTCAGGCCGAGCTCGAGGGGCGCCTGTTGGCCTTGAGCGCGGGCGGCGCCGCGTCGGTGGCGGGCGCCCGCGTCGATGGCAGCCACCGCCCGGAGAACCGCGGCGAGCGCGGCGCAGTGAGCGCCCAGGGCTGGCTCGCCGAGGGCCTCGACCGCCGGAGGGCCGCTTTGCAGGCCGATCTCGCGCTCCTCGCTGAGGTGAGCCTGGAGCCCAAGGCCACGGTCGGCCCCGGCGCCCTCGTCCAGATCGAGGATGAGA
>CANHON010000263.1 GCA_947462115.1 Deltaproteobacteria bacterium
GGCCGGCGCTGGAGGCCCCGCTGGTGCAGGTGGCCTTGGCCCGGGCGGCGATCCAACGGGGCGCGCTGCGAGAAGCGGCCGCCTTGCTCGATCTTCGACCTGGGGCCGAGCCCGCCGCCGGGCTCTGGCAGCTCGCCGCGCTGGAGCTGCGCCTCGCGGAGGACGACGCCCAGCACGCCGATCTCGTCGAGGCGCTGGGGGCGGTGCTCGCGGGCCTCGGTCCGACCCACGCCGACCCGATCGGCGCGGCCGAGGCCGCTGAAGCGGCGCAGGCGAGAGTGGCGGCGCAGGGCCAAAATGCTGTGCCCGCGCGGCTGGCGGCGGCCCTGGACCAGCCCTGGCTGCGGGCGGTGCGGGCGGCGGTCGGCTGAGCGCCGCTAGTGGCTGTGATCGTCGAGGGCGCGGAGGCGGAGCTCCAGCACGATCACGCCGAGCAGCCACCGGTCCGGTCCGTCGCGGCGCTGCCACCGCGCCTGGACCAGGAGCTGGGCGTTGGTGGCCCGATCCGCGGCGATGTCCAGCACGAGCTTTTGGCGCGCACCGGCGGAGAAGGGCAGGCTCAGGCTGAGCCCGTCGGTGCCCACGGCGATGATCCGGCCCTCGTCCACCTCGATGCCCTTGCGGCCGCCGCCGGGACCCCGCCGCACCAGCGCGGGCCAGCCGAGGCCGGGCTGGCCGGGCTCGGGCGCAGGGCCGAAGGTGGTCTGGACCAGGGCGGGGGCCGGGGCGCCGCCGGCGCGGGGCGAGCGCAGGGCGAGGCGCTCACGGTGGTTGAGCATCTCGAGCAGGCGCTCGAGGCGACCCTCCCGCCAGGTGCCGGCCAGCGCGTCGCGCTCTTCGACATAGGCCACCAGCGCGTCAATCCAGGGGCGGACCGTCGGCGCGACCCCGCCCGGCGCCAAGGGCACCTTGAGGGCGGGGAACTCCTCCCGGCCGCGACCGGGGGCCTCGGAGCGAAGGCGCGGCGGGCGCACGGCCTGACGCTGGGGGGTCTCGCTCATCGGGAGCGGCGCGCTGGGCGCCTCTCCGCGCGGCCGGGGCTGGGCGGTGGGCGGCAGGCTCCGGGCCACGCCGCGGCTCGGGCCGCTGTTTTCCTCGGCGTGGCCGCGCTCGCGCTGCAGCCGCTTGAGGCGCCGGCCCACCGCGATGGGGAGGGCGACGAAGCTCACCAGATCTTCGGCCCCGGCCTTGATCCAAGCCATGCGCTCGGCGGTGCTCGGATCGTGGTCGGTGGTGGCGAGGATGGGGGCCGGCGTGGCGCTGGCGGGGAGCTGGCGCAGCACCTCGGGCCCCGACTCGGCGCGCACGACGATGAGGTCGGCCCGGGCGGTGTAGCCGACGTGCAGGCGGGTGCCCGTGGGGAGGCCCGCGCCGATGTCTCGGGGCGGCGGCGCGCCGATCCATGCGACGAGGGCGCTGTCCAGGCGTTGGCTGCGGTCTTCCGGCATGCCCGTCGGCTCTCCCCGAGCGCCCCATCCCGCCGTGGCGGTCGTGGTGGGCGCGGTCTTCGTTGCCAGCTCATGGTGGGCCGGGTGGTGTGCAGCCCCGCTGCCCGTTGAATCTACCGCCGGCGGACAGAAGCGTGCGCAAGCCTTGCCGCGCAGCTGCGATTTTTCATTGAGATTCAATCATGTAGATGCATGGCGCCGAAGCCCTCGGCGGACAGAGGGGGGGCGCGGGCCCTGGCTGCGTTAGGCGCGGGCAGCCTGGAGGTCGCCGCGTGCGCGTCGCCATCGTCACCCGCGGGGACCTTTTCCCCACCGACCACGGCGCCGCCGTCAAGATCGTCCGCACCGCCGAGCACCTGTCGTTGGTGTCGGGTGAGCCCAGCTTCGTCATCACCGACGATCCCGACCACTACCACCGCTTCGAAGGACGGAGCCACAGCCTGCGGCCCTTCCCCCTTCGGCACCGGGCCGCGATGGAGTGGCCGCCCCTGCCTCGGCTGCGCCGCGCCGCCCCCCGCTTCGCCGGGCTCGTCGGCTACCCCGAGGAGGAGCACTTCCTCTACCAGCCCCTGTTCGACCCCGGCTGGTGGGTGCGCTGCCTGAGCCTCGTGCGGGCGGAGGGGGTCTCGGTGCTCCAAGCGGAGTTTCCCGGCTACGCGCTGCCCGCGAGCGTGGGCGCGGCGCTGGCGGGACCCCTGCTCGGTCGCGGCGTGCAGAGCAGCCTCGTGCAGCACAACGTCGAGTGGGACCGCTTGGAGGAGTTCGGCCACGCGGTCGGTCGCCTCCGTCGGGTCGAGCAAGGGCTGCTCTGGGCGGTCGACCACGTGATCGCCGTCAGCGCCGACGACCGCCGCCGGATGATCGCCGCGGGCGGCCCCGCGCGGCGCATCACCGTGATCCCGCACGGCGTCGAGCTCGAGCCCTACCGGACAGCCAGGCCCGAGGGGCTGCGCGCGCGCTACGGCATCGCCGAAGATGCCCCGCTGCTCGTCTTTCACGGCACCCTGCACTACTGGCCGAACACCGAGGCCGTCCGCTTCATCGTCGAGCAGCTCCTCCCCCGGTTGTTGCCCCGCTGGCCGGCGCTGCGGGTGCTGGTGTGTGGACGTTCGCCGCCGCTCCACTATGCCCACCCCGCCATCGTTTTCACTGGATCGGTGGCAGACCTGCCCGCGCACCTCTGCGCCGCCGACCTCGCGATCTGCCCCTTGGCGGCGGGCGGCGGCACGCGGATGAAATTGTTGGAGTACATGGCGGCCGGTCTGGCCACCGTCAGCACCACCAAGGGCGCCGAGGGGCTGGTGGCCACTCCGGGGGTCGAGCTCGAGATCGCCGATGGCCCCGTCGCGTTCGCCGAGGCCGTCCACGCCCTGCTCAGCGATCGCGCCCGCCGCGCCGCCCTGGCCAGCGCGGCCCGCAGCCTCGTCGCCCGCCTCGACTGGAGCGCCGTCGCCGCCGCCACCCTCGCGCTGTACCGGGGCGAGGGGAGGGGAGAGGACTGGGGCCAGCGGCTCGCGGCCGGCAGCCTGCCCGAGGGCGTGCCGCTGCCGCTGCCCCCGGTCGATGCGGGCGTCCCGCGGCTGCGGCCGGGCAAAGACCGCACGCTGCTGCTGCTCATCAACCGCGGCTGCAACCTGCGCTGCTCCTTCTGCGACCTCTGGGACAACCACGAGCAGATGGACGTGCCGGGGCGCCTGCTGCCCCTGCTCGACGAGGCGGTGGCCATCGGCACCCGGGTGCTCGTGATCACCGGCGGCGAGCCCTTTTTGCACCCCGACCTTTTCGTGGCGGTGCGGGCGGCCAAGGCGAGGGGGCTCGCCGTGAACATCACCACCAACGGCCTCCTGGTCGATCGCCGCTGGGAGGAGCTGCGGGCCAGCGGGCTCGACTCGCTCTCGGTCTCGCTGGACGGCCTCGCCGACACCCACGATCGGCTCCGGGGTCAGCGGGGCGCTTGGCGCCGAACCGTCGCGGCCCTCGAGCGCTGCCGCGCGGCGGGCATCCCCTGCAGCGTCTACTTCACCGTCACCCACGACAACGTGGCTGAGCTGATCCCCGTGTGGGAGCTGGCCCGCGGCCTCGGCGCCCGCTTCGACTTCTGGCCGGTCAACGACGCCCCGGAGCTCGCCCTGCGGGGCCCCGAGGACCGCGCGACCTTCGCCGCCGCCATCGACCGCATCGGCGCCCACGACCCGGAGGTGGCCGGTCGCCGCGCCTACTACCTCCAAGGGCTCGACTACCACGCCGGCGCCGCGGCCCCGGTGCGCTGCCTCGGGCTGCTCGATCAGTACGGGGTGAAGTACAGCGGCGAGCTGCTCCCTTGTTGTGTGTGGGGCGCCGAAGGTGTCGTCGTCGGCAATGTTTTCGAGCGGCCGCTGCGCGAGCTCTGGCGCAGCCCGGAGGTGGTCGCGGCCCGGCAGCGGCTCCTCGGCGAGGGCTGCACGGCGGGCTGCTACAACCACTCGCTCTACGAGTTCAGCCAGAGCACCGGCCTGCCCTTCAGGGTCGGCGAGGCCCCGGCCGGTTAGCGAGCGGCGCCCTCCGGGGCGGAGGGACGATGCCGTGGCTGCCGGGTCTGTGCAACGGAAAAGACGTGTGGGTCGAGGTTGACGACGAGGGCGGCATGGTCGTCCGCGCGGGGCGCGTGCCCCTGCGCTACTCCGAGGCCGAGGGCGCCAAGCTCTACGGCGCGGGGCGCGGCAACGTGACCTTGTTCTCTGGGAAGCCCAAGGAGCTGCCCCCGGCCCGCGCAGACGAGCCTGCCGCCGGCAGCGCCGCCACTGGCGCGCGAAAAACCTCCGCCAGCGCCCCTTCTGGCTTTGGATCGGCCGGCACGCGCACCGCGGCCCAGGCCAGCGCCGCCCAGGCCGCCGCGGGCGACTTGGTGGCGAGCTTCTCGGCAGACTCCGTAGTGTGCTTCACCGACGGCGCCTGCAAGGGCAACCCCGGGCCCACCGGCGCCGGCTGTGTGGTGAAGCTGCCCGACGGTCGGCGTTTTGAGCGCCACGCCGCGCTCGGGCAGGGCACCAACAACATCGGCGAGCTCGCCGCGGTCGGCCTCGCGCTCGACTTGCTCGACGAGCAGGGCGTCGACAAGTCGGTGGTCATTCACATCCTCAGCGACTCCAAGTACGCGATCGGGGTGCTGTCGCAGGGCTGGAAGGCCAAGGCCAACGCCGAGCTGATCGCCGGGATCAAGCTGCGCCTCAAGGCCCGCAAGGCCAAGCTGCACTGGGTCGCCGGCCACACCGGGGTCGCCGAGAACGAACGGGCCGACACCCTCGCCAACATCGGGGTCGACGAGAGCCGGCGCGGCCTCCGGCGGTGAGGGCGCGCGGCGCGGTTAGGGGTCGGCATGAGCCCCACCGACGCACCCGCCCCCGCTGCCGCGGAGCCCGCTCCCCGCGCGCCTGCTCCCCCGCCCTCCGGCGATCCCTCGACCGCGCTCGGCGCCCGATTACTCCGCGGTAAGTGGTGGATCGCCGCGCTGACGCTCGGCCCGCTGCTCGCGGCCTCCGTGCCGTACTACCGGTCGGTGAAGACCGAGTACGAGCACTACCACGCCTATGTCGCGCAGACCCTCGATGACCCCAGCGCCCCGCCGCTGTGGGATCGGGAGGCCCTGAGCCCGCCGGGCTGCGTGGACGAGGCGATCCGGTGGGCGGAGGCCTGCCCCGCCCAGCAGGAATTCTGCAAAGGTTCCGTGGCCGAGATCATGCGCCGCTGCCTCGGCACGCAAGACCACCGGGCCTACTGCGCCGATCAAGGGGAGGCCTGGCTCACCACCAACTTCGGCTACGCCGCCTGTGAGGCCACGCTGGAGGGCCTGGACGAGAAGAAGGCCCGGCGCCGCAAGGGCCTGTGCGCCGGCGGCTGGCGGGGCATCGGCCGGCACTGCATCGAGCTCGCCCGGCGGCCCGCCGGCTGAGCGCTTGGCCATCCGACACTTTTGTTTGTTCGGCCCGACGGCCTCCGATTCGGAAAGACAGATCTGTAGAACATTGTCTCAAGCGGTTGTTTCGGAAATACAGTTCTGTCTGAAAGGGGGCCCAGCTCAGGGCCGCCACCCAAGCCGCCACGCGGCGATCTTGAGGCCGAGCTGAAGGGCCACCCGGGGCCGCACCTTGGAGCGCCCGCCCGGCCGGGGCCGCATCGCGGCGGGGCGCTCGGCGACGCGCAGGCCCCGCTCGGCGGCGTGCATCATCAGCTCGGCGTCCAAGAACCAGTCGTCCGAGCGCAGGTGGAGGCCGCGGAGCAGCTCGGCGCGGAAGAGCTTGGGGCAGCCGTGGAGATCGGCGTGCTGGGCGCCCATGCGGCGGGTCCACCAGCCCCAGCCCGCGCTGTTGATGCGGCGCAGGGCCCCGTCTTGCCGTTCGGTGCGGATGACCTTGGCGAGATCGGCGCCCTGGTCGATGTCCTGGAGGAGCAGCGGCACCAAGCCCAGGTCGATCTGGGCGTCGCCCCAGGCCCAGCCGAGGATCGCGGGCCGGCGGAGCGTCTGCAGCGCATCCAGCCCGGCCCGCAGACCGCCCCCGTAGCCGCGGTTGGTTGGGAGGTGAAGCCCGAGCAGCTCGCCGTTCCCGCAGGGGCCGGCCGCCGCGTCGATGCGGGCGCCGGTGCCGTCGGCGCTGCCGTTGTTCACCAGCAGGGCCGCCCAGGGGCAGGGGAGGGGGAGGAGGGCCGCCCGGAGCTCGTCGATGACCCGGTCGACGACGGCCTCTTCGTCGTAGAGGGGCAGGACAAGGCCGAGGTGTGTGCTGGGCTCAGCCGCCATCGTTCGGCGCCGCTCCACGTGAAACATCCTCGGCGAGCATCTCCTGGCGAAGGTTCTCGATGGTGCCCCATCGCGAGCGCACGCAGGCGGGCAGCGCGCCCTCGCGCAGGCGGTCCTTGAGCCAGGCCCGGGTCACGGGGTCCGAGGGGTAGCCCGAGCCCACCGGCCCGAGCGGCCCCAGCTGCGCGTCGCGGTGCACCTTGGCGAAGATGCTGGCGGCGCCCACGACCGGGTAGGTGAGGTCGGCCTTGGGCTCGACGATGAGCTCGGGCCGCAGGGGCGCGACCGCCGCCCAGAGGCGCCGCTTCAAGGCCGGCACGCCCGCGGTGTTGGTCGGCGCGTCGATGTAGACGCGGTCCGGCGCCGTGCGCTGGATGAGCTGGGCGAAGGCCTGCTCCTCCAAGGCGTTGATGTTCCCTGCATCGATCTCGGCCACGCTGATCTCGACGATCAGGGCCTCGCCAAGGGGCGCCAAC
>CANHON010000264.1 GCA_947462115.1 Deltaproteobacteria bacterium
CCCGCCCCCGCGCCGGCGCCCGCCCCGGTGGAGGCGCCCGCCCCCGCGCCGGCCCCGCGCCCCGCGCCGGCCGAGGTGCAGGGGGGCGTGGGCCGCATCACCATCTCGTCCATCCCCAAGTCGCGGGTGACGGTAGACGGGCGCTTCATCCGGGAGAGCCCGCTCTACGAGTACGAGCTCGAGTCGGGCGCCCACGTCGTCGTGCTCGAGAGCGCCGACGGGCAGCGCAAGTCCTTCAAGATCGACGTGATGCCGGGCCAGACCCTGCGCAAGACCTGGAGCTTCGAGGACAACGCCTACGTCGGCGACTGAGCCTCGGCTTGGGGCTCCTCTTCGGCCCCCGCGGCGTCGAGGTGCGACAGCAGGCCGGTCACGCAGCGCTCGAGCAGGTCGCGGGAGCCTCGGAACCGCCAGCGCCAGCCGCCGACGGGGTCGGGCACCTCGGCGGCGCCGCCGAAGCTGCCGAGCTGGAGCACCTTGTGCACCTCGGTGGGCCCGTGCTCGCCGACCCAGCGCTGGTGGCGCAGCTCCATCACCACGATGCGGTCGGCCCAGGCGAGCAGGGGGGCCGGCAGCCCGCCGCTGCGGTGCTCGTTGAGATCAACGCCCACCTCGCCCATCACGCGCACGGCCAACGGGTCAGCGGGCCGGCCGATGAGCCCCATCACGCCGCCGCTTCTGGCCTCCAGCGGCAAGCCGGACCGGGCCGCCAGCGCGCGCGCCCAGCCCTCGGCCATCGGCGAGCGGCAGATGTTGGCGGTGCAGACGAAGAGCAGGCGGTGGGGTCGGCGGGACACGGGGCCTCCGGTGCGGCGGGGGCGCCTAACCGCCCGCGCCCCGTGGCTCGGCGGGCCCGGACCGGGATAGCGGCGCCCCGAGCGCGCCAGCTTCGGCCGCTGCGCTCGGCAGACGCCGCCACGCGCGCGGCGCCGGTGCCCGGCGGCAGAGCGCCCCGGCCCCAGCCGCCCCCCTCGCACGGCCCCCGGCGGGCCGCGGAGCTCCAACCATGGCGAACCCCACCGCGACCTTCGAGACCAGCCTCGGCAGCTTCAAGGCCGAGATCTTCCTCGAGCAGATGCCGATCACCGCCAAGAACTTCATCGATCTGGCCAACGCCGGCTTCTACGATGGCCTGCACTTCCACCGGATCATCCCCAACTTCATGGTGCAGTTCGGCTGCCCCCACAGCAAGGACCCCAACAGTGCCCGCGCCGGCACCGGCGGCCCCCCGCACGGCACCATCCGCGACGAGTTCTTGGAGTCCGCCAAGTTCAGCAACGAGCCCGGCACCCTGTCGATGGCGAACACCGGCCAGCCCAACTCCGGCGGCAGCCAGTTCTTCATCAACACCGTGCACAACCGCTACCTCGACTGGTTCGACAAGAGCACCCCGAGCAGCCACCCGGTCTTCGGCAAGATCTCCGACGGCTTCGACGTGGTGAAGAAGGTCGAGGGCCAGGGCACCGGCAGCGGCCGCCCCAAGGCCCCCGTCAAGGTGCTGTCGGTCCGCGTGGCCTGAGCCCCCGGCCGCGGCGCCCTCCCGGGCGCCAGCGCCCTCCCCGGCGCCAGCGCCGTCCGCGCGCGGCGCGCCCCTGCAGCCTCTGGGCTCGGGTGGCGCGCCCGTCGGCGTTTTGGGAGACCTTTTGGACAAGTGAAGGGCGGGTCTCGGGGCCCTGGGTCGCTCAGGGCAGCGGGGCGCAGGCCTGCCCGGCTGGCGCGCCGTCGATGTGGAGGGCGGCGCAGGAGGCGCAAGCGCCGCTGGCGTCAAAGTCGAGGGTGAGCGCCTGGACGCCGTTGAGGGCGATGCGGCCGTCCGGCATGCCGGGGCAGCCGGTGTCGAGCCCGAGCCCGCTGGCCGCGACGCCGAAGCCGCCGATCCCGCCCACCCGGCCGTGGCCCTCGAGCTCCAAGCCGGTGGCCTGCCGCTCCCAGCGCCCCAGCGCCGCCCAGTCCGACCAGCCGGACTCTCGGGGGTCATCGGCGCGCTGCTGGGCCCACAGCCCCTCCAGGGAGACGCGCACATTGGCCTGCCCGCCGTCCTTCAGCTCGCCTTCCTCGGTGGGATAGGCGAAGACCACCGCGCCCTCGATGTGCAGGGCCGCAAAACTCGGCGACGCGACGTCGGCCTCGATGTGCAGGTCGTAGTCGATGCGCCGCAGCACGAGGCCGCCCACGGTCTCCTCGGAGGTCTCGAGGCCGCCCCGCCACTCGTAGCCGCCGCGGCTGCGGCAGTCCGAGGACCAGCGCTCGCCGGTGTCGGTGCGGTCGCTGTAGGGGCAGCTCCCGATGTCGGCGATCTGCTCGCCTTGGGCCAAGGCCCACAGGGAGTCCGGCAGCTCGAAGGCCGGGGCGCCCCAGTCGAGGCCGGGCACCACCTGCGCGGCGGCGAAGTAGGCGGCCTCCCCATCGGCGAAGACGGCGTCCTGCGCGTCATCGATCACCGGAGCGCCCAGGTCTTGGCTGGGGATGAGCCAGCGCGCCGCCCCCGCGGCCTCCTCGGCTTTGTCGCCGGCGCAGCCGCACAGCGTGAGCAGCGCGAGCAGCGGGGGCCCCGAGCGGGGCGCCTGGTGGCGGGGCGCGTGGCGGCGGGCAGCGCGGCGGCGGTGCGGCATGTCAGCTCCTCGGCGGGGCGCGGGGTCGGCCGGCCTATCCGCTCGCCTCGGCCTTGACCGCCCGCCCCCGCGCCTCCGACCCGCGGGCGTCCGCCGGTGGGAGTGGCCTGCTGCGCGCCTCTCTGCGCGAGCGGCGCGACCCCGCGGCCCTGGGGCGTTAGGGTCGTGCTCGGAGGTACGGATGCACCGTCCTGGTCAACCGAGCGGCGCCGCGGGCGCCCCCATTGATCCCGAGCTCGTGGCCCGCGTGGCCGCCCGGGTCCAAGAAGAGCTGCAGCGGGGCGCTGTGCCCCCATCGCCCGTCCTGCACGGCACCTGGCGCGACCAGAGCGCGCTGAGCCGGCTCCTGTCGATGGGCGCCGACCGCCTCGGCACCCAAGGCAGCGTCGGTGACGGTGATCTGCGCGGCCTCGCCCGCAGCATCGACCACACCCTGCTCAGCCCCACCGCCACCCGCAAAGACATCGTCAAGGTCTGCGAAGAGGCGCGCGCCCACGGCTTCTACAGCGTCTGCGTCAACACCACTTGGATCGGCCTGGTCGCCAAGATGCTGGCGGGATCGCGCTCCTTGCCGATCTGCGTGGTGGGCTTCCCGCTGGGCGCCATGGCCACCGCCAGCAAGGCCAGCGAGACCCGGCAGGCCATCGCCGACGGCGCGGCGGAGATCGACATGGTCATCAACATCGGCTGGCTCAAGGGCGGCGACTACGACGCTGTCCTCGACGATATCCGCGCCGTGGTCGAGGCCGCGCAGGGCCGTCCGGTGAAGGTGATCCTCGAGACCAGCCTGCTCAACCGCGAAGAGAAGGTGGCGGGCTCGGCGCTCAGCAAGGCGGCGGGCGCGGCCTTCGTCAAGACCAGCACCGGTTTCGCGGGCGGCGGCGCCACGGCCGAGGACGTGGCCTTGATGCGGGCGGTCGTGGGCCCCGAGATCGGCGTCAAGGCCAGCGGCGGGGTCCGCACCGCCGACGACGTGCAGAAGATGCTCGCGGCCGGGGCCGACCGGATCGGGGCGAGCGCCAGCGTCGCCATCGTCACCGGCGGGGCAGGTAAGGGTGCCTACTAGCGCCGCCGACCCGAGCCTGCAGGTCTCGGCCCTGCTCGCCGCCAAGCGCGAGGGCCGGGCCTGGTCGGCCGAACAGGTGCAGCGCTTCGTCGATGGTGTGCTCGACGACAGCATCAGCCGCCCGCAGGCCGCCGCGGCGCTCGCCTTCACCCTCTGCCGCGGAATGTCCGAGGGCGAGACCGTGGCGCTCACCCGGGCGATGGCGCGGTCGGGGCAGCGCTTGGCCTGGCCGGCGGAGGGCGGGCCGCTCTGCGACAAGCACAGCACCGGCGGTGTCGGCGACAAGGTGAGCCTCGTGCTCGCGCCCCTGTGGGCCGAGCTCGGCGCCCGGGTGCCGATGCTCTCGGGCCGGGGCCTCGGCCACACCGGCGGCACCCTCGACAAGCTCGAGGCCATCCCCGGCTTCCGCACCGACCTGTCGATGGGCGCGCTGCACAGTGTTTTGGACGAGGTCGGCTGCTTTATCTCCGGCCAGACCGCCGAGCTCGCGCCCGCCGACCGGGTGCTCTACGCCCTGCGGGACGAGACCGGCACCGTGGCCTCGATCCCCTTGATCACCGCCAGCATCCTCAGCAAAAAGTACGCGGCGGGCATCGACGCCCTGGTCATGGACGTGAAGTGGGGCACCGGCGCCTTCATGCCCACCGAGGCCGAGGCGCAGGCGCTGGCCGACGCCCTCCTGCGCACCGGCGCGGGCCTGGGCATCCACATGCGCGCGGTGCTCAGCCCCATGAGCACCCCGCTCGGGCGCGCCATCGGCAACGCGCTCGAGGTGCAGGAGGCCATCGCCGCGCTCCAAGGCCAAGGAGATCCCGCGCTCGTGGCCCTCACCTGCGCCCTCATCGGCGACCCCCGGGCCGAGGCCCTGCTCGCCTCGGGCGCCGCCTACGAGCGCTTCTGCCGGATGGTGCGCGCCCAAGGTGGAGATCCTACTGCCCCCCTGCGCGGCCTCGACGGCGTGCGCGAGCGGGTGGTCTGCGCCGACCACAGCGGCGACCTGCGGCGGCTCGACGCGCTCGGCCTCGGCCAAGCGGCGGTGCTCCTCGGGGCCGGGCGGCAGCGCCAAGGCGAGGCGGTGCACCCCGGCGTGGGCCTGCTGCTGCTCGCCAAAGAGGGCGAGCGGGTGGAGGCCGGGCAGCCCCTGATCCGCGTGCTGCACGCCGATGTGGGCCTGGACGCCGCGCTGTCGCTCATCGGCGCGGCGGTCGAGATCGGGCCGGCTTGAGGGCGGGGTGGGGCGCGCGCTGGCCCTCCCTGCGCGCGGCGGTCTTGGCCCTGCTCTGCGCCTCGGCCCTCGTCGACGCCGTGCCCTGGCCCCAAGTGAGCGGCCTGCGTCGACCGGAGGCCCGCGCTGAGCTGCGCCGCCAAGCCGCGGCCCTGCGCGCCCTCGGCCTGCCGGTCGGCGACGCGGGGCTGGAGCGGGCGGTCCAGCGCGGGGTCCGCCTCGGGCTCCGGGCGCGCGGGGCGCTGCTCTGGCCGACCCGCCCGCTGCGGCGCTGGGCGGGGGTGGGCCAAGCCTGGGCATTGTTCGCCTTGCCGGCCGAGGAGGCGGGCCGCCTCGTGGTCTACGGTCGGGCCCGCGGGGGCGCGTGGGCGCCGCTGTTCCGCGCCGGCGAGCCCAGCGGTACGCCCCTGGCCCCGGCGCTCCGGCACCGGCGCCTGCGCGGGGTCTGGGACGAGGCCGGCGACCGCAGCCCGGCCGCCCCCGCCTATGGCCGCCTCGCCGACTGGCTGACGCGCGCGATCTTTGACGCGCACGATGATATTTTCGAGGTTGAGCTGCGGGTCGATCGGGTGCGCCTGCGCCCGCCGGGGGGCCCGCCGGTCGAGGCCCCAGAGCGCCCGGCCAACGCCCGCCGCGCCCGCCGGCCGGCCCGCCCATGAGCCCCAGCGGCCTGTGGGCCCGGTGGCGGGGCTGGATGGATCGGCGCGAACCGCCCCTCACCCTCGGCCTGCTGCGCCTGCTGCTCGGCGCCCTTCTCTTGTTCGAGCTGCTCGACGAGGCCCGCCTCGGCCTCGCGGCCCCCCTGCGCCTCGCCGGGGAGGACGGGGGCCTGCTCGCCGGGCCGCTGCTGGACGGCGCCGCGCTCGGCCTGTCGCCGGGGGCCTTGGCCTGGGCCTTCTTTGGCGCCCAGCTCGCCTGCGCGGTCGGCCTGCTGCTCGGCCTGGCCCCGCGGGCCTCGGCGCTGGGCTGGGTGCTGCTGTCGGCGGCCCTCAGCCGGGCCTTGCCCCAGGCCGATCGGGGCGTGGACATGCTGCTCCGCAACGTCATTTTGCTGCTCGCGGCCTCCGAGGCCGGCGCCGCCCTGTCGCTGCCGACGGCGCTGCGTCACCGGGCCCTGTGGCCGCCGGGCCTGCACATCCCCGCCTGGCCCCGCCAGATGATCGTGCTGCAGGTGATCCTCGTCTATTGTTCTGCCGGCTGGTCCAAGCTCGCGAGCCCGTGGACCCCGGTGGGCGGCTGGTCGGCCCTGTCGCTCTCGGCCCAAGATCCGGCCTACGCCCGCGTTCCC
Source organism: Deltaproteobacteria bacterium (assembly GCA_947462115.1). Taxonomy (GTDB): domain Bacteria; phylum Myxococcota_A; class UBA796; order UBA796; family UBA2385; genus JAEUKK01. Next base: position 6,192 of record CANHON010000264.1, read on the forward strand.
GCCGCCTGGGTGGTCGCCGCCGGCCCGCTCACCCAGCTCGCGACCGCCCTGAGCTGGCTGTGGGAGTGGTCGGCGCCGGCCCTGCTCCTCGCGGTCTACTTCCGAGACACCCGGACCCGTCCGGGTCACCTGCGCGCCGCCTTCAACCGCCTGCACCTGCTGTGGCTGAGCCTCGGCCTCGGCGCGGCCTTCCACCTCGGCACCCACGCGCTGCTGCGCATCGGGGTGTTCCCCTTTGTGATGATCGTGCTGTACGTTGCTTTCATCCACCCTGACCGGCTCGTGCTTGCGGCCTCGCGCGGGCCCGGGGCGCGTCGCTGAGGGCCTCGGGCGCCCGGGGCCCCCCGCCGGGCGCGCCCCATGAAAGTCACCAGTGAAGCGAAGAGCGAGACGCGCAGCAGTGCTTCGGGGTGCACCTTCTGGGCCAAGCGTGATCCGAATGCCCGGCCGATGAAGATTCCACCCGTGAG
>CANHON010000265.1 GCA_947462115.1 Deltaproteobacteria bacterium
CGCCCGGGGGAGCACCCGCGCGCCGCGTCGTCGATCCGCCCCATGGAGCCGCCATGTCCCTCCGCCCGCTCGCCACCCGCCGCCGCGCCCCGGTCTCCCTGCGGCCCTTGGCGCTCGCCCTCGCCCTCGTTTGGCTGACCCTCGCCGGCCCGGTGCGCGCCGCGCCGCCGCCCGTCGCCCCGCCGCCGGTCCACTTCCGCTACGGCGGTGCCGAGCTCGACGGTCCGGCCGACACCGCCGCCATTCAGCAGGCCGCGGCCCTGCTCAAGTCCGACAAGCGGCGCATGGTCGTGCTGCTGGGCTTCGCGGACCCCACCGGCGCGGCCGGTGCCAACCTGGAGCTCAGCCACCAGCGCGCGCTGGTCGTGCAAGAGCAGCTCGTGCTGCTCGGCGTCCCCGCCGATCGGGTGCTGGTGCGGGGCGTCGGCGAGCAGAAGGTCGGCGGGGCGCCCGAAGACCTCCGCCGGGTCGACTTCGTGTTCGCCCGCAAAAGCTTCACCGGCAAGGCCCCGGACATTGACGCCCTGCTGCGCGAGATGGGCGTGCAGACCGATGCTTCGGTTGCCCCGGTTGGGGTGGCCAGCGGGGGCGACAGCGCAGGCTCTGGCGCGGCGAGCATCGGGGCGAGCAGCGGGGCCAGCAGCGCCAAAACGGCGTCGGGCGCGCCTGACTCCGCAAAGGCTGCGGGCGACGACGACCCGCTGCAGATCATGTCCACTGGGCTCAAGGAGATCGACTCGGTCTTCACCAAGGTCCAGGGCCTGCTCGACACCGTTCGGGGTGCGCGGGGCGGCATCCAAAAGGCCGAGGGTGAGCTCTACGCGGCGATGGGCCTCGCCGAGGGCGGCACCCTCACCGCGGCGCTCACCAAGCTGAAGGAGGACGCCAAGGGCAACATCACCGTCAAGATGGAGGCGGGCAAGCCCAAGGTCAGCACCAAGCCCGGCGCGCCCCCCTCGGCGGCCAAGGGCGTGGCGGCGGTCAACGGCCTCGTGCGCTCGCTGGTCGACGCCACCGCCAAGCTGGCCAGCGTGCCCAAGCAGGCCCAGGCCATCATCGGCGAGGCCAAGGCGCTCCCCGGCCAGCTCCCGACCATCGCCAAGAACGCCGGCATGGGCGTCAAAGAGCTGCCCAAGCTCGCCAAGGCCGTCAAGCACAACATCAAGCTCACGGCCTCGGTGCCCGCCGAGTGCGCGGCGGTGGCCAAGCAGGCCGCCACCACCTTCAAGTCGATCGGCGGGGCCTTCGGGGGCGGCGCGGCGGGCTGAGCGGCGTGCCGGCTCCCCTTAGGGCACGGTCACGTCAAAACGCACACCCCTGGCGCGGAGGCGGGCGGTCAGCGCCTCGGCCATGCAGCTCGCGGGCGTCAGCAGGCCGGCGGCCTCGGGCAGCGCGGCCCGGTCCATCAAAAGGCAGAGGGCACCTTCGCACAAGATGAGCGTGGTGATGCGGTTTCCGGGGTCTCCCTTGGCGCTGACCGTGCCGAAGACCTTCCGGCCGTCCTGGGCCTCGGCGACGAACTTCACCGACATGAAGCCGGCGTCCATCACCGCTGCGGTGGGCCCCTCGCCGGGCTTGGGCGCGAAGCGGCGCAAGAGGCTGCGGCCCCAGGGCTTTTTCGTCAGGCCCTGGAAGGCGCCCATGCCGAGGGTGATCGCCCAGCCGCCGACCGCGCCGCCCGGCGCCCGCATCGTCTCCTGGTAGACGAAGTCCGGGCCGTAGTCGGCGCCCCGGGCCGCGAGCTGGGCGTGGCTGCGCCGCACGACGCGGGTGTTGACCGCCGCCATGAAAAAGGGCGCCACGGGGCCAAGATCGGGGTCGGTGAGCGGGCCGCGCAGGTCCTGGCTGCGGTCGGGCGCGGGTCCGGGCCGCCGGTCGGGCGGGTTGAGCAAGAACGGGTTGGCGAGGGCCCGGAGCTCTCCGCGCTCCATCATCGTCAGCGCGCTGTCGAGGGTGCCGCCGTTGAAGCCGCCCTTGGCCGTGAAGGCCGAGCGCACCTCGCGGGTGCTCATCGACCAGTTTTTGCGGATCCAATCGACCATCATGTAGACGCCGAGGTCGCTGGGCACGCTGTCGAAGCCGCAGAAGGGCACGATGCGGGCGCCCGAGGCCACGGCCGCCTCGTGGTGGGCCTCGATCATGCGGCGGGCCCAGGGCGTCTCGCCGGTGATGTCGACGTAATCGGTGCCTTGGGCGGCGCAGGCGGCCAGCACGGCGCTCCCGTACTTGGCGAAGGGGCCGACGGTGGTGAGCAGGACCCGGCACCGGCCCGCCATCGCGACCACGGCCGGCTCGTCGCTGGTGTCCACGACGATGCGCTCAATGTCGGGGAGGCCCTCAGCGACGGCGATCCCGTCGAGGCGCTCGCGGCTGCGGCCGGCGATGGCCCAGCGGGTGCCTGGCGGCGCGTGGACCTTGAGGTAGGCGACGCACTGCCGGCCGACGAAGCCGGTGGCGCCGAGCACGATGATGTCGAGGGGGCGGTCTTCGCGGGGCGTGGTCATGGGACCTCCAAGCGCGCCCCTTAGCCCGTGCGCCTTCAGAAGACCGTGTATCCACCACCGAAGCCGAGCCATCGGCTCAAGCCGACCAGGCCGAGCGCGAGCAGCAGGCCGAGGAGCAGCGGGGCCCACAGCGGCGCGGTGCTGCGCAGCTTGGCGCGCAGCACGTCCATCACAAGCAGACCTCGCCGCCCTGCCAGGGCTGGCAGCTGCCGGTGGCGCAGGCCCCGCCGGGGCCGCAGGGCGGGGCGCAGTGGCCGGCGGCCCCGGCGTTGACCTCGCCCGCCGGGCAGATCGGCAGCGGGGCACGGGCGCCCGAGGCGCAGGAGAGCAGGTCGGCGCAGTCGGTCCAGGCGGCGCAGCCCGTCCGCGCCGATCCGCTGAGCTTGGCGGCGGCCTCGGCACCCCAGGCCCCCTCGGCGCAGCGCCAGAGCGCGAGGTCGGCCGCCTGTTCGGCCTCGCTCCGGGGGCTCAGCGGTGCTTCGGGCTGCGGTTGTAGGTGCAGGTCGATCTCCCCGGCGCTCCAGCTGCCCACGAGGCGCTCGCGCGCGGCCCCCCAGTGCAGGTCGATGCCCACCGCCCGGCCCGGGAACAGCGGCATCGTGAGGGTGGAGATCACGCCAGGCACGCTGATCAGCATGGCCTCGGGCGCCGGCTCGACCACCCGGAGGCCGCTCGGCGGCGCGCGGCCCTCGGTGGGCGTACAGCTCACCCGCAGCCACTCGCGGGCCCGCTTGGTGCTGCAGCCGGCCTTGGAGCTGCCGCGCACGATCGACTCTGGCGTCGCGGCCCACTCGGCGGCAGAGGGGGCCCGGCTGCGGCCTTCAGGCAGGCCAGTGTCGCGGGGCGGCGCGCCGCTGGGCGCGGCCAGCTCGGCGGCGATGGCCTTGGCCACGGCCGCGTAGCCGGCGGGGCTCAGGTGCAGGTCGCCGGGCTGGTAGGCCGAGGGGCCGAGCGCGCGCAGGGCCGGCAGGGCGCTCACGGCGTCGAGGCCCAGCGCCCGCGCCGTCCAGACGGTGTCTTGGAGCAGCACCTCGGTCTCGCTGAGATCAGCTTGCTGTAGGCCATACTCCGCGAAGCGCTCGGGGAGGACCTGCACGTCGAGGGGCAGGGCCACGACCATCACGGCCACGCCCTGCTCCACGAGCTCGGCGCGCAGGGCCTCGAAGGTGGGGCGCCAGGGGCTGCCGCTCACGAGGGCCACGGCCGCCGCTTGGCTGCGAAGGGCCTCGAGGCGCTCGTTCCGGCCGAGCAGCAGGGCCTTGGCCTCCGCGATCTGCGCCGCGTAGTGGCCCTGGTCGCCGACGGCTTGGGCGGCCTTGTTGAGCACCTGGCTCCGCAGCCGGCCGCCCTGGCGCAGCATGTCGGCCGTGACGGAGACCGGGCGGGCCTCCTCGCCCGAGCCGATCTGCACCACATCACCGGGGCTGAGCTTGCGGATGGTGGCGATGATCCCGGCGGCTTGCTGCTCGGTCCAGACGTTGTTCCAGTAGCCGATCTCGGTGAGGCGCTCCTCGGTCTCGGCCACCTGCTGGGCGGTGCTGCCCTCGGCCGCCTCCAGCGCGTCGGCCCGCGCCTTCTCTTGACCGACCGCCTCGGCGTGGCGCTTCGCCCGGGCGGCCCGCGCGTCGCCCGCCAGCGCCTCGACCTCGGACCAGGTGCCCTCGGAGGGGAGGCCCTCGACCCCATCGGTCGAGGGCACGGCGGCCCGCAGCAGGCGCCGCAGGTGAAAAACGAGGTGCGAGCGGGAGAACAGCCACCGCCGACCGGGGAAGTCGAGGCCATCGCCGGGGTCGAGCTCGGTGCGCACCGCCCAGCCGTCGAGCTCGCGGTGGCGGTCGCGGTTGGGGCGCACCAGCTCGAAGGGGTCGTTGGAGAAGTTCAGCACGAAAATAACGCGCTTGAGGCCCCTCTCGCGGGCCACCCGCCCGGCCACCGCCGCGTACTCCCCGGGGCCGTAGGTGGGCACGCCGCCGTTGTGCACCACGAGGCTGGGCTGGGCGCCGGAGAGCGCCGCTTGGAGCTGGGCCGAGATGGTCTGGTCGCCCTCGACGCCGAGGCCGAAGACCTGGCTGTCGCCCACCACCAGCCACTCCTCGCGCGCCGGGTCCACCGGCCCCCAGTCGTCGCCGCGGAAGCCCTCGGCGTTGATGGCGATGTCGCTGGCGCCGCCGTGCAGCTTGTAGCGCTGCGCCGCGCCGGGACGCAGCCGCAGCCCAAGCTCGGGATCGGCCTCGTAGACGTTGATGTGGGGAAAGGCCCCCGCATCGGCGAGGTGCGCCACGAGCTCTGCGGCCCCGAGCAGCAGCCCCAATTGCCCGGCCCGCGTGGCCAAGCGGCGACCCCAGGGCTTGCCCGCGATCGGTGGGTTGGGCGTCGCCATCGGGCACCTCCGCGCAGGTGCGGGCCCGCTAATCCGCTGGCGGGCCCCTGGACCGGGCCGCCCGGGCCGGTCGGGTTAGGGGGACCGGTCACCCTGGCCCGAGCGCCCCGCTCGGCCCTGAAGAGAGGCCCGCTTGGAAGACCCCAGCCGCTCGTCGATCCCCATCGACATTGAGCACGAGATGCGCTCCTCGTACCTCGACTACTCGATGTCGGTCATCATCGGGCGCGCCCTGCCCGACGTGCGAGACGGCCTCAAGCCCGTCCACCGGCGCATCCTCTACGCCATGCACGACGAGGGCATGCGGGCCAACAAGCGCTACAGCAAGTGCGCCGGCGTGGTCGGCGAGGTGCTCAAGAAGTACCACCCCCACGGCGACAGCGCCGTCTACGACGCGCTGGTGCGGATGGCCCAGCCGTGGAACATGCGCAGCCCCTTGGTCGATGGCCAGGGCAACTTCGGCAGCGTGGACGGCGATCCGGCGGCGGCCTACCGCTACACCGAGTGCCGGATGACGCCCCTGGCCGAGGTGCTGCTCGAGAACATCGAAGAGGACACTGTCAGCTTCCAGCCCAACTTTGACGGGGCCACCGACGAGCCCACGGTGATGCCGGCGGCCTTCCCCAACCTGCTGGTCAACGGCAGCGAGGGCATCGCGGTGGGCATGGCCACCAAGATCCCGCCCCACAACCTCGCCGAGATCATCGACGCCACGCTCGCTGTGATGGCCAACCCCGACCTCACGCTGCCCGAGCTCATGCGCATCGTGCCCGGGCCGGACTTCCCCACCGCCGGCACCATCTACGGGCGCGCCGGGGTGCGCGACGCCTACGCCACCGGCCGCGGCCGCATCGTGGTGCGGGGCGAGGCCCACTTTGAGGAGATCGGCAACCGGGAGGCCATCATCATCGATGAGCTGCCCTTCCAGGTGAACAAGGCGCGGCTGGTTGAGGAGATCGCCAACCTCGTCAAAGAGAAGCGGCTCGACGGGATCAGCGCGCTGCGCGACGAGAGCGATCGCTCCGGCATGCGCATCGTCATCGAGCTCAAGCGTGACGCGGTGCGCGAGGTGGTGCTCAACCACCTGTTCAAGCACACGAACCTGCAGACCACCTTCGGCGTGATCCTGCTGTCGATCGTGCACAACCGGCCGGCGGTGCTCAGCCTCAAAGAGATGCTGGAGCACTACATCCAGCACCGCCGCGACGTCACCATCCGCCGCACCCGCTTCAGGCTCCGCAAGGCCGAGGCCCGCCAACACCTCGTCGAAGGCCTGCTGATCGCGCTGGACAACCTCGACGAGGTCATCCGCATCATCCGCAGCAGCGAGAACGACGAGGTGGCGCAGAGCCGCTTGGTGGAGCGCTTCAAGCTGAGCGCCACCCAGGCCGAGGCCATCCTCAACATGCGCCTGCGGCGGCTCACCGCCCTCAACCGGCTGGAGCTGGAGAACGAGCGCGACGAGCTCGGGCGCCTGATTGACGGCTACCGCGAGATCTTGGCCAGCGATGGTCGGCTTCTCGAGGTCATCCGCACGGAGCTGCTCCTCGTGCGCGAGAAGCACGCCGACCCGCGCCGCACCCGGTTCATGGAGAGCACCGGCGAGGTGTCGGTGATGGACCTGATCGCCGAAGAAGACCAAGTCATCACCATGTCGATGAGCGGCTACATCAAGCGCTGCGCCCAGACCGAGTTCGGCGTGCAGGGCCGCGGCGGCATGGGCAAGCGCGGCATGCGCACCCGCGA
>CANHON010000266.1 GCA_947462115.1 Deltaproteobacteria bacterium
AACGACCTCGGTGCCGCCGTCATCATCCAACAGACGAACGCCCAGCACATCGTCGAGGAAGGCGTGGTCGCTCGCCGTGCCGAGCTCGTCGAGGTCCCACAGCATCTCGGAGCCGCTCGCGATGAGCTTACCGCCGCCGGCGAGGTAGGCCGACAGCGTCGCCTGCTGCGCGTCGCTGATGGCCTCGTCGGTGGTGCTCTCTTCGCCGGCGGACCAGATCACCAGCGCATAGGCGCTCAGATCGACCTCATCGAGCTGCTCGTCCGCGATGCTGTCCATGTAGAAGCCCGACTCGACGATGGCGCGGCCCTGGGCCGCCACCAGATCGAAGGGGTTGAGGCGCTCCAGCCGCATCCGACGCACCGCGCCCACCCGGGGCAGCGTCTCCCAATCCAGCTGGCTGGTTTGGAGCCGATCAAAAGCCGCCACGACCAAGATCGGCGGCCGGCCGCTGGGCATGCGGCGCGCGCCCATGACCTCCGAGGGGAAGCTCTCGCCGCCGGCGTTGAGCCCCGTCACCCGAACATAGACCGCTTCGCCCGGGTCCACGTCGAGGATCGCCTCAGGGACGCTGAGATCGGCGCCGTTGTCCCAGCTTCGGCCATCCAGGGAGGTGTAGACCCGCCAGGCCGTCGCGGCGTCGCCGTCGGGCGCGCCAGCGGGCCCCGGGGTCCAGGTCGCGGCGAGCTCCCCGTCCTCTCGGTGGATCAAGGCGAGCCCCAGCGGCGGCTCCGGCGGAAAGGTCGGCGTGAGACCGTCGCGCTCGGCGAAGTAGCGGATGACCGCCCGGGCCATCGCGCGGGAGCTGTCTTGGCGGAAGCGCGGGTCCTTGAGGGCCTCCACGTCGCTGATCTCATCGTGAAACGCGAGCTCGACCAGGGCGCTCGGGAACTCGTCGTTGTGCGCGGGGCTGACCTCGGCGAAGGCCGCGGTCTGGGTGCCGCGATCCCGCCACGCGCTGTCGTAGGTGACCTGAAGAGCCTCCACCAGCTCATCTTGGAGCAGAGCGCCGAGGTCATGGCTGCCCGCGACCGCCGGGCCCGAGGAGCCCTCGTAGGTGTAGACCGAGGTGCCCCGACCGCCGCCCGCGTTGGAGTGCCAGGACACGTAGACCGCGTCCTCGCCGCTCGGGCGCTCCCAGGCAGCCCAGCGCGACCGGGCCGAAGGGTCCGACCCATTCCCGTCGCCATAGGGATCATAGACAGAGGTGGGCGCGCCGTTCCATTGGGTGTATTGGACCGCACCGTCCTCCCACCGCGGCCGCCCCGGCGTCACGCCATGGCGGCGCACGTCGGTCATCCCGCCGCCGATGCGCACGGCGTCCGCTGACAGAAACTGCCCAGGCACGCTGCTGTCGCCGATGAGCTCCACCCGAAGGCCGCCGACGCCTGCCGGCAACCACAGCGTCTCGACGTATTGCCAGGTGCTGCCGTGGACCCGCTGGCTGAAGGTGCGGTCGATGACCCCGCCGGGGTGGTGCAGCCGGTAGTGGGCGGCCTCGCTCTGATCGGAAGCAGAGTCCCAGCTCACGTACACGGCGTAGCTCCCGTCGGCCGGGACCTCCGGGACCCACGTCGCGACGCCGCCGCCGTCCGCCGGGAAGCGGCGCGTCGTGCCCGCGGAGAAGGGGTTGTCGCCGTAGTCCCACCCGCCCAGGTCGGCGAAGCCCGCGGGCCCCGAGGCGAAGCCAGCGCCCGTCTCGGCGTAGCCATCGCCGTCGTTGTCGGAGATCGCGAGCTCGGGGTTGAGGTCCCGCTCCTTGGTGGTATAGACGCGCCCGCCGGCGTTCTCGAGGTACCGGGCGAGCTGCTGGTCGGCGGCCTCGGGGTTGTGCAGGTCTTCCACCGTGTCGAACAAGTTGCCGCGCTGCGTCGAGAACGCGTCGAGGGTGTCGAACCAAATCCAACCGTGACACTGGCTCAGGTACACCGCCTTGCCGCTGAGCGCGCCCACGCCGGCGCCGGGGAGGTCGGCGGCGGTCGGCGGCGGGCTCCGATCGGCGCGCACCCGGGCGCTCTGGCGCGGCCGCATCGACGGGGCCGCGGACGGCGGAGGCGGGGAGGGGAGCCGGGCCCAGGGCTCCTTCTCGGGAACGGGCGCGGTCTGGGGCGCCCGCGCGGCGCGATCGACGCCGTCGGGCCAGCGCTGCTCCACCTTCAGGTCCCGCCCGATGGCCTCGGGTCTGCCGGCGGCCGTCTCCAGCAGGCGATCGAGCGCGTCGGCCGACAGGGGCGGGGAGTCGGCGCGCATGGGCACCACCAAAACAGCGTACCCGTCAACAATCTCAACAAATGGCGCGTAGAAGGTCTCGGGCATGCCCACCCAGCCGCCCGCGGCGGGGTCCGCGGCGGCCGGCGGGCCCAACAGACCGAGCAAGCCCAGCGGAGCGACCCGCCCCATCATCGCCAACATCCACCGCTTGTGACCGCTCATCGCGCCGCTCCAGGGGGTTGAGCGCCGCAGCGCGCGCCCGGTGGGCCGCCGGTGGGTCGCGGGCGACGGCCAGCGGGGCCCCTCGAGGCTAACGCCGCGCCCCGCGACCCGACAGCCGCAGCACCGGTCCCCCCACGCGAAAGAGGCCGCCTGCAGGTGCAAGGCGGCCTCTTTGGAGCATGGAGAGCCGAGAATGGGACTTGAACCCACGACCTGCTGATTACGAATCAGCTGCTCTACCGACTGAGCTATCTCGGCGCGACGGGTCCCATCTAACAAGAGCGGGGTGGGCGTCAAGGGCGAGGCCCCCTCCCGGCGCCGCGGCCGCGGGGCGCGATACAGTCCGCCCGAGCGGGGCTCCGCCCCACCAGGAGGCAGCGTGAGCGAGCAAAAGTCTGACCGAAGCAAGCGCCCGGGGCCGATGCGCGTGGGGATCGTGTTCTCCGGCGGCCCCGCGCCCGCCGCCAACGCCGTCATCAGCGCCGCCGCGATCTCGTTCCTGGAGGACGGGCGGGAAGTGGTTGGCTTCTTCCATGGATACAGCCACTTACAGGACTACCACCCCGTCACCAACCGCCTGCTCCCCGACCAACACTACCGCATCTTCTCGCAGCGGGACGTGCGCGGCATCCGAAACCACCGCGGCATCCTCATCGGAACGGCCCGCGCGAACCCCGGACAAGGGGTGGAGCGGCGCGAGCACCTCGCCGACCTCAGCCGCACCGCCCGGCTCCGCAACGTCTACAACGCGCTCGTGGACCTTGAGATCGACGCGCTCATCAGCATTGGCGGCGACGACACCCTCAAGACCGCCAACACCCTGCACCTCTACCAGCAGGGGCTGCCGCCCGAGGCCCGTCGGGTCCGGGTGGTGCACCTCCCCAAGACGATCGACAATGATTACAACGGCATCGACTTCACGTTCGGCTTCTTCACCGCCGTGGACGTGATGGCCCAGTCGGTGCAAAACCTGCGCGCCGACGCCATGGCCACCAGCTCCTGGTTCATCGTCGAGACCATGGGCCGCAAGGCCGGCTGGCTCAGCTACGGCGTGGCCATCGCCGGCGAAGCGCACCTCGTGATCGCTGGCGAGGACGTCGACGAGCAGCTGATGATCGACCCCAACGACCCCACGGAGGGCGGCGCGACGGGCCTGTCGCTCCGGCGGCTCGCCGACCGCATCGTGGACGTGATGATCACGCGGGCCAAGAAGCAGGGCAAACACTACGGCGTGGTGGTGCTCGCAGAGGGGCTCTCCGAGATGCTGCCGGCCGAGACCCTGCGGGACGTGCCCCGGGACGCCCACGGCCACATCAGCCTCGGCAACATCGATCTCGGCAAGCTGGTGGCCCGGGTGGTGGCCGAGCGCTACCTCGAGCGCACCGGCGAGAAGAAGAAGGTGAACGGCCTGCAGCTCGGCTACGAGAGCCGCTGCGCCGCGCCCCACGCCTTTGACGTGATGCTCGGCAGTCAGCTCGGCATCGGCGCCTTCCGCGCGCTGGTCGAAGAGGGGCTCGACGGCCACATGGTCAGCGTCTCGGGGCAGCTCGACCTGCACTACGTGCCCTTCTCCGAGCTCGTCGATGGCGACAACCTCAAGACCGAGGTGCGGCTCATCCGCCGAAACAGCGACTACCACCGCCTCGCGCGCTTCCTCGAGACCCGCGCCGACCGGCTGGCGGAGTGGGGGCCAGGCCCCCGTCGCGAGGGCTGAAGCCGCGCGCGACGCCGAGGCGTCACCGGGGACCGCCTCGCCCCGCGGTCCGCCGGGATAGCCCTCTGCTCCGCGCCCTTCGCCGCCACGGTGTTTCATGCTCGCAACGCTCCTCCTGCTCGCCGGACAGGCCCACGCCACCGACGTGCTCGTGCCGACCATCACCCCCCGCAGCCTCTCCGACTTCGCGCCCGCCGAGCGGCTGACCGAGGAGGTGCTCAACCAGATGGCCGACAAGGGCATCGCTTTCGTCCCGCCCTCCGAGATCCAGAAGCGGGCGGGCGAGGTGGCCGACGGCTGCGCCGACCTGCCCCAGTGCACCACCATCCTCTGGCGCCACTTCCCCCAGGGGCGCCTCGCGGTGGTCGGCTCGGTTGAGTACGAAAAAGGCATCCTGCACGCCATCGTCCGGTTCTACGGCCCCGACGACGGCTCGCCCATCGAGATGGTCGAGGAGCGCTTCCCCGAGGCGCAGATCCCGGCCTTCGCGGCCCGGATCACCCGGATGAGTCAGGAGATCAGCAGCTTGGTGCCCACCCGGGCGCCGGTGGCGGTCGCGACGGCCCGGGAGCCCAGCCGCGGCGGCGCGGGCGGTTCAACCGCCGCGCGGCCCAGCCCCGACACCTACGACGAGCTCGATCAACCGAACAGCTCCGGCGATCCCGGCCGGCCGCCCAGCCAAAACGAAGAGTTCGAGCGGCGCACCGCCGGCCTGCCGACGCGGGTGTGGGACCGCTACCGCGAGAGCGGCCTGCCCTACGAGGAGTGGAAAGAGAAGGCCCTGGTGCGGGCCGGCAGCCTCATCGTCGAGCTGCACGCCGGCGCTGTTTTCGGCGATGTGGACCGCACCTACGACACGCGGGTCAGCTTTGAGCAGGTCGGCACCGCCACCGACGACTTCGAGCAAAAAGGGGCCTACCAATACGAGTCCTTTGTGCGCGGCAGCGGCTTTTTGGTGGGCGGCGCGGTGGGCTACGCCCCGCTGTGGTGGCTGGAGGCGAGCCTGTTCGGGGGCGTTCAGCTCGGCCACAAGAAGCTCAGCATCGGCTACGAGGCCTATGAGCAGGGCGGCGTCGGCGACGCGACCCGCCTCGTCGACAGCTACAGCGAGAGCCCGCCGGCGGTCACGGCCACGATGGCGACCATCGAGCCCCGCATCCGCTTTCTGACGCTGCCCAGCGGACCCGTGAAGCCCTACATCCTCACGGGCATCACCACGCGCTTCTACGACGGCTTTGACGACCCGCTGCTGTCGGGCGCCGTGACCTACCCCAAGCGCGCGGGCGGCGTGAGCCTCGGCGTCACGGCGGGCGGAGGCATCGCCTTTGACGCGCCCCGCGGCGCCATCGGCTTCATCGAGATCCCGTGGACGGCGCTGATCTCGCCCAAGCCCTTCAGCGGGGTGGCCGGCGACATCACCAACCTCCCGCGGCAAGAGACCGGCGCCAACCAGCTGCTCGCCTTCCGCGCCGGCGTCGGCTACCGCTTCAAGTAGCGGCGGCGCCGCTGGCCTCGGCCGGGCGCTGACCGAGGCCGCCGTCCGTCTCAAACCACCGGATGGTGCGCTCGATCCCCTCGGCGAAGTCCACCACGGGCTCCCAGCCCAGCGCCGCGCGGGCGAGGCCGATGTCGGGCCGGCGCCGGGTGGGGTCGTCGGTGGGCAGGGGCTTGAACAGCAGCCCGCCGGGGTTGGCCGTCACGCGGTTGATATGGTTGGCGAACTCGAGCATGGACAGCTCGTGGGGGTTGCCGACGTTGCAAGGGGTCTCCAGCGGAGACTCCATGAGCCGCATCATCCCGTCCACGAGATCATCGACATAGCAGAAGCTGCGGGTCTGGCTGCCGTCGCCGAAGACCGTCAGCGGCTCCCCGGCGAGGGCCTGCCGAATGAAGGTCGGGACCACCCGGCCATCCTCGGCCCGCATCCGCGGCCCGTAGGTGTTGAAGATGCGGATGATCCGCAGCTCCACCCCCTTGTACCGGTGGAAGGCCATGCACAGCGCCTCGGCGTAGCGCTTGGCCTCGTCGTAGACGCTGCGGGGCCCGATGGGGTTGACATTGCCCCAATAGTCCTCGCGCTGGGGGTGCACCGCCGGGTCACCGTAGACCTCGCTGGTGCTCGCGAACAGCAGCCGGGCGCCGTCCTGGTGCGCGCGCTCCAGGGCCTGCCGGGTGCCGTCGCTGCCCACGTACAGGGTCTCGAAGGGGAGCTCGACGTAGTCGATGGGGCTCGCGGGGCTCGCGAGGTGGTAGACCCGGTCGAAGCGGCCCTCCACCGGGATGCCTTGACAGAGGTCGGCCTCGCAGAGGGACAGGCCCGGGCGGCCCGCGCCCAGGCCGATGGCCTCGAGGTTGCGCCGCGCACCGGTCACGAAATTGTCGAGCGCGACCACCTCGTGGCCTTCGCGGAGCAGCCGATCGCAGAGGTGCGAGCCCACGAAGCCTGAACCGCC
>CANHON010000267.1 GCA_947462115.1 Deltaproteobacteria bacterium
CAGGTGCTCGACCAAGGACCAGCGGATCAGCTCTTCGTCATCCACCACGAGGATGGTGGCGCCGCTCGACATGGTGCGCTCCGGGGCATGGGGGCAACTGACTCTGTGACCCGTGCTATTTCGCCCAGGCGGCCGCGTCACCCTTGGGCCGCGGGGGCGGCTTCCGAGCCACCGACCCCTCCAAAGCGGCGCGAATGGGGCGTGGCCGCGCCGATTCTGGGCCAGCGCCGAGCCCCCCAGCTGCGCGCAGACCGCCGGGAGGCTGACCCAGATTAGCTGGGCACACTTTTTGCTCATGGAGAGATCCCCGGAGCAGAACCCAGTGACCCCTGCGGGACGGAGCAGCCATGAGCGTGTCCATGCCGAACCTGACCACCCCTACCCTTCGCGCCGCCATCGGTCGGCCGGGCTTGGAGCCCGCCCACCTCGTCGCCTCTCGCGGCGCCGCCTGCGGGAGCTGCGGCTCCGCCTGCCCCTGCGCCCGCCCCTGTTCGGACTCCGACCTGAACATGGACCTGATGCGGCACGGGGAGCCGGTGCGGCTGCGGCGGGGAGAGGTCATCTGGGAGCAAGGCCAGCCCGCCGACGCGCTCTACGTGATCTGCACCGGCGCCACGAAGCTCTCGCGCAAGTGGCCGGATGGCCGCGAGATGATCCTCGATCTGGTGTTCCGCGGCCACATGATGGGCGAAGAGGCGGCGGTCGCGGGCGCGGTCCACGCCACCACGGCCGTCGCGCTGGCGGCGGGGCGGGCCGTTCGACTGGAGGGCGCCGCGCTCCGCAAGCTGCTGGCCGCCGATCCCGCGCTCTGCCAGCGCTTGCTGAACGTCGCGGTGGAGCGCCAAGCCAACTTCGCCCGGCGCCTGGACGAGCTGAACCACGGGGCGGTCGAGAGCCGCCTCGCCCGCGTGCTGCTGCGGATCGGCGAAGAGGTGGGCCTCAAGGACTCGCGCGGGGTCTTTGTGCCGGTGCACCTGAGCCGCGGCGACCTGGCTGACCTCGTGGGCTGCCGCGTCGAGACCACCATCCGGGTGATGACCCGCTGGCAGCGCGAGGGCGTGGTCGAGACGCAGCGCGAGGGCATCGTGCTGCGCGCGCGGGAGGTGCTGGAGGTCGCGGCCCGCGAGGGCATCGCCGCCTAGCGGAGGGGGGCGGCAGCGGGGGCTCCTTGACGGGAGCGCCCCGCCCCTTCCACCGACCCTCAAGGGGCGATCAGCGGGACCTTAGAGGCCGTCGGCGCTCGAGGCCATGCCCTGGATGCCGGTGAGCGCCACCCGGTCGGCGAACTTGGTGCCGGGGTAGACCTCGAGGATCTTGACCTCGACGTCATTCCAGGTGCCGTAGTAGCCCTGGACCGCCGGCACGTTGACCACCTGGGGGGTCAGCACGTCGGGCAGCTCAAAGACCGAGGTGCGGCCGTCGGTGGTGACGCTGACCTTCTTCGGCCGGGCGTGGGTCTTGGCGCCGGCGCTGAGCTTCACCGAGGACAACATCACGCCCTTGGCCTTGAGCGTGAAGCCCGCGCCCTCCGCCGGGGCCACCCACTGGGTCTTGGCGTTCTTGTCGGTCAGCGCCTCGCGCGTGCCCTCCGACTCGCTGGAGATGGCGGTCACCAGGGGCATGACCTCAAACTCGCCGAGGACCACCAGGGCTTCGCTGATGGCGAGGTTGGGGTAGTCTTTGCCCTCGTAGACCTCGAGCACCTCGATCTTGACCTTGCCGCCGAACTCGCTGTCGGCCTTGATGTTGGCGACGTCGATGATCTGCATGCCGATCTTGTCTTCGAACTCGGCCTCGACCGGGGAGCCGACCGGGGCGAGGTCGCCGCTGTCGTTCGCGACCATGGCCGAGATCCGCACCTTCTTGACCCGGGAGTAGTCGGCGAAGGTGTCCTCGTCGCGGGCGAAGCCGGTCACCAAGCCGATCTTGTCGACCTCGACGCGGGGCACGTCAATGATGATGTACTCGCCGACGTTCTTGGACTCGCCGGGGAGCATCCAGCAGGTCTCCATCTTTCCGTCGAGGGCGGCCTGGGCGTTGTAGTAGTTGGCGCCCTGCTTGGTCTCCTTCTTGAAGGTGGAGACGGTGGCGCCGGCGTGGGCGAGGGCCGGGGCGAGCAGCCCGATCGACAGGGCGGAGACGGTGCGAAGCTTCATCTGGACCTCCGAGCGCGGCCCCGTGGGGGCGCGCGGCGCGTCAAAAACAGGGCGCTACCCGGTTCGGCGGGCGCCCGGGGCTGTCGCGCACTGTAGCACGGGGCGGCCAGCGCTCCGTCCGCGCGCCCGGCCTCGGCTCCGCGGGCTTTCAGCCGGGCTCGACCACGTTGGAGATCGCGATGTCGATGCCGCCGAAGCCCTCGCCGGTCGGCACCCGACCGTCGGCCCCGACCGTGCCGACCGGCTCGCCGACGTCGTTGAGCAGGCCGTCGGCGTTGGTGTCGGCGAAGGCCCACAGGTAGACGAAGCTGTTGGCGGGCAGCAGCAGCGAGAAGTCCTTGCTGGCCGCGCCGGAGAGCTCCGCCCAGCTGAACTTCTGGCTGTCGAGCACCAGGGGCGAGTCGAACTCGAACTCCCGGCTGGGGCGGCTGGTGAGGGCGACCACGTGCACATCGGAGCCGGCCGCGAGCTCGGCGAAGCTGCCCTCGGCCATGCGCACCTGACCGCTGAGGCGGGCGAACTGGATGGGCGTGACGCCGGGGCCCTCGCCGAGCGGGATCATGATCGGGTAGTTGTTCATGTTCGCGTTGCCGACGAACACCGGGTTGCTGTCGTTCGCCCCGTCGGTGCTGAACACGCCCCACTTGTCGTTGGGGTCGAACAGGCCGTTGCGGTTGCCATCCCAGGCCGCGACGAGGCGCATGGGGCCGTAGTCGGCGCAGACCTCGAGGCTGTAGCTGGCGCGGGCGCCCTCGCCGGTGGTGGGCGGCTCGACGGTGACGACGTGGAAGGGGCCGTTTCCGGCCTCATCGACCAACATCACGCCGATCGGCCCGCCAAAGTAGTTGAGCGTGACCGTGACCGTGCCGGTGATGGTGACGGTGCCGGCGTCGCTGCACACGATCTCGGGCTGGTTGAGCGCGAGGATGTCGATGTTGACGTCATCGAACACCGCACCGTCGGAGAGCAGCAGCGCGTCGGGGAAGACGCCGCGGGGGTCCTCGCTGCCGATCACGCCGTCGCCGAGCACGTCCAGCGCGGCATAGACGATGATGTTGGACTCGGCTTGGGTGCCCACCCGCATCTGGTAGGGGCTGGTGCCCATCTCCGGCGCGTCGATGGTCTCGGTGCCGGCGTAGAGCTGGGTGGGCGCGCTCTCGGTGGGGGCGGTGTAGGCGCCGACGAACAGCGCGCCGAAGGGGAACTCGGTGTAGCCGGCCTCTTCCCAGGTCACGATCCGGCGCTCGCCGTCCATGTCCTCTTCGGCCAGCGTGACCGTGACGTTGCCGTTGACCCAGCCCTTGTAGGGGTAGGACTCGATGTCGTAGTAGTCCTCGGCGTCGGGCTCCACGCCGCCGTCGCCGCCCGCCCCGTCCTGGCCCGCGTCCTCCTCTTCGGCTTTGGCCTTGTCGGCGGCCTCCTTGTCGGTGCAGGACACCAGCAGGGGGAGGCTCAGCAGCAGGGCGCGACCGATGGTGGGGGCAGTGGGGACGGGTGTGCTGCGCGGGGACATCGACGCTCCGGTCGGCCGAGAGGGGGGCGGCGCGCGGAGAACCGCGGCGCCCCGAGCTTAGCGCAGGGGCCGAGGGTCTGGCAGGCGAGGCTCAGAGGACCTCGGACAAGACGAGGTTGATCCCGCTGATGTTGCTCCGCGCCACCTCCATCCGGCCGTCCACGCCCACGCTCGACACGTACTCGCCGGTCTCGTTGACGAGCTGGTTGCCGTTGGGGTCGGCGTAGCCCCACAGGTAGACGACGGAGTTGGCCGGCACGAGGAGGTCGAAGTTTTTGCTCGAGGTGGTGTCCAAGCTGTCGGTCGTCCAGTCCCAGGACTCGGTCGAGAAGTCGGCGTCGGTCGTGACGATGTTGAACTCGGAGTTCGGCCGGTACTTGAGCGCCGAGACGTAGACGCTGGTGCCGGTGAGCGCCGGGATCGACCAGCCGGAGATGGTGCCGGTCAAGCGCACGAAGGGGATCATGCTGAGGCCGACCTCGCCCGCCAGCGGGATCTGCACCGGGTAGTCCACGAGGTCGGTGTCGCCGACGAGGATCGGGTTGCCGTCCACGTCCGGCGTGAGGATGGTGGCGCCCCAGGTGTCGGCCGGGTCGATCATCGTGTTGCCGTTGGAGTCGATCGCGCCGACCAGCTTCTTTTGACCGAGGTAGCGGGGCACCTCGAAGCTATAGTCGCCGACGCTGCCCTCGTCCGCCGGGCTCAGCGGGGCGCGGGTCGAGGCGATGGGGCCGGTGCCGTCGAGGTGGAGCAGCATCACCCGGGCCTCGGTCACGCCGTAGCCGGCGCCCACGATCGCCTGGCCGCTGATCGTGATGTTGTCGTCGCCGCCGGTGCCGCCGCCGGTGCCGCCGCCGCCCGACATGTCCACGTCGACGAGGATGGTGATGTCGATGTTGTTGATCACGTCGCCATCGGCCACCGGCACCAGCATCGGCCACACGCCGGTGGGGTCGTCGGTCGCGACGATGTCGTCCTGGCCCACGTCGAGCGAGGCGTAGACCGCCAGCTCACCCGCGGCGGTCATCGCCACCGGCAGGCTGTAGGTGTTGACCGGGGCGGGCGTGCCGAGCACCGTCGTCCCCGCGTAGGACACGGTGCCGGCGGCGTCGGCGGTGCCGGCGACAAAGATCTTGCCGTAGGGGAAGTTCACGAGGCCGGTCCCGGCGTCGAAGAACGGGCTGTCCTCCCAGGCGAGGGGCGAGACCACGCCGGCGGGGGAGGTCTGGCTGAGCTCCACCCGGATGGTCCCGGTGATCGTCCCGGTGATCAGCGTGACGCCGCCGTCATCATCGCCCCCGGTGTCCACCCCGCCGTCGCCGCCGAGGTCATCGCCGCCAGTGTCCACCCCGCCGTCGCCGCCGAGGTCATCGCCGCCGACGTCATCGCTGCCGCAGCCGTCCCCGCCGCAGTCGTCCCCGCCAGCGTCGACGCCCCCGGTGTCTTTGGGATTCTGGGGCTCGCAGGCCAGCAGGGCGAGCAAGGCGAGGGGCGCGAGCGGACGGTGAGCGGGGCGGTTGAGCATCGGAACCTCCAACGGGCCCGGCGAGGCGCGGGCGCGGAACGTGGGGCCGCCGGGGACGGCCTGCGAGGAGGCTACGCCTGGAGCTGCTCTTTTTGCCAAAAATCAGCAAAGGGGGGGGGATGCCCCGCCCCCAGCCCGATCCGCTATTGGCGCTCGACGATGATGAACTCCACGCGACGGTTCGCTGCGCGGCCGCTCTCGGTGTCGTTGCTCTCCAGCGGGTACATCTCGCCGAAGCCCCGCGCGTCGAGGCGGCCCGCCGCCACGCCCTTGCGGATGAGGTAGTCGCGCACGGCCTCGGCCCGGGCCCCGCTGAGCTTCAAGTTGTTGTTGTCCGGGCCGACGTTGTCGGTGTGCCCCTCGATCCGCACCCGCTTGATCTCCGGGTGGGCCACGAGCACGGCGGCGATCTCGTCCACGAGGTCGAAGCTCCGCTGCTGGATCGTGTTCTTGCCGGTGTCGAAGTAGATCCGCTCGGAGATCTTGATCGACTGGCTGTCCACCTGCACCCGCGACTCGGGGCAGCCGTCGGTGTCGTCCACGCCGTTGATGGTCTCGGCGGCGTCGCGGCAGCGGTCGTTGACGTCGGGGATGCCGTCGCTGTCGTTGTCGGGGTCGGGGCAGCCGTCGTCGTCCTGGAAGCCGTCGAAGTCTTCGGGCTCGCTCGGGCAGCGGTCGGCGTCGTCGGGGATGCGGTCGTTGTCGGTGTCGCCGCGGGGACGGCTGTCGGGGCAGCCGTCGTCGTCCTGGTACTCGTTGGTGGTCTCGGCCTCGTTGGGGCAACGGTCGTTGAGGTCGTGCACGCCGTCATTGTCGTTGTCGATGTCGGGGCAGCCGTCGTTGTCCTGGAAGCCGTCGTCGTCTTCGGGGTCGTTGGGGCACTGGTCCTTGTCGTCGGGGATGCGGTCCGCGTCGTTGTCGCGCTCGGGGCAGCCGTCGGTGTCCTGGTACTCGTCCCGATCTTCGGCTTGGTCCTTGCAGGCGTCGATCCCGTCGTTGATGCCGTCGCCGTCGCTGTCTTTGGCGTTGGGGTCAAAGTCGGGCGCGACCGTAAAGCCGAAGAAGGCCCGCCAGTCGGGCGCGCCGACGCCCGGCACGACGCCGCTGCCGCCGCCGAGGTTGACCGTCACGAGCTCGCCCGCGTAGAACCGGGCGCCGAGCAGCGCTTCGGCGGGGGACTGCGCGGCGCGACCGCCGCCGACCTCGCCGTGGAATTCCGCCACGAGCTCGAAGGGGTCGGCCGGGCGCCAGCCGCCGGCCACGCCATACTCAAAAGCGCTGCCCAGGGCAGCGTCGCGCAGCCGATCTTGGCCGCGCACCGCGTAGCCGACGGTCACCGCTGCCCGCAGGCCGTGGGCCCGCGCCTGCACGCTGTCGTCGGCGACCTCGAGGG
>CANHON010000268.1 GCA_947462115.1 Deltaproteobacteria bacterium
GTCCTCGGCGATGAGGGCCGCCAGCTCGTTGACGTTGGCGGTGGGCACGCCGTAGTAGCCCGGGTTCCGGCCCGAGTACTCGCGCCAGCCCTCCTCGCGCTCCGGCCGGTAGACCAGGGGGTCCTCGGTAAACTCTTGATCGTCCGGGATGAAGAACCCGAAGAAGTGGGAGCTCAGCGGGTCGAGGGTCGCGTGGCAGCTCTGGCAAGTGGCGTTGGTGGAGATGGCCTCCTCGGGGCTGATCGTGAGCTGATCGACCGCGGCGCGGTTCAGCACGATCGGGCGCGCGAGGTAGTCATCGCACAGCAGGGTGCGGCTGACCGCGTTGGCCCGGTGCCGGTTGGCGTTGCCGCCCATGGACGGGTAGCGCAGCCAGAAGCTGGTCATGGTCAGCACGCCCGCGTGGGGCCGACCATCGACGTAGTGGGCCTTCTCCCAGCCTTGCTGGCCGCGGGGGTAGTCGAGGTCGAAGGCCGCGGCGAGCACCGGGTTGGCCATCGTGTAGTCGGCGAGGACGATCTCGGAGTAGGGCAGATCGTCGGCGACGATGCGCTCCACCAGCTTCACCGCCTCGTCGCCGATCGCGCGGCCGACCGCGGCGTCCGGCGCCCCTTCCACCATCACGCCGTAGCTGTCGCCGGTGCGGGTGAGCAGGACCTCGTTGAAGACCTCTCCCATGCGGCTGATAAACCGGGGATCTTCGAGGTAGCGATCGACAAAGTCCTCGTAGAGGTCGGGATCGGCCTCGATGGCCGCCAGCTCCACCTCACTGGGGTGGACCCCGCGGAGGTCCACCGACAGGCGGATCAGTCGGGCACGGGGGGCCAAGAGGCGGAGCCCGCCCACCTCTTCGGTGGGCGCTTCGGTCGCGCAGCTCGCTGCGAACAGGACCGGAAGGAGAGCGGGGAACCAGCGCATCTGGGCCTCCTGGGGTTGTTGAAAACGGGGGTTGGAGCCCTACTCGAGCTCGCGGATCACGTAAATGTAGCTCTCGGGCTCGGCCGGCTGTAGGAGCGGGTCCACCCAGAGCGGAGAGAGATCGGGGCAGACCTGGCCGAGCTCGATGGTCTGATCCAGGCCGCGCAGGTACAGCGTGCCACAGCCGTCGCACGCGGTGTAGGGATCATTGGGATCGGCCGTGGCGAGATCGTCATCGCCGGTGGGCTGAAAGACCACGTCCACCCACCACGCGTTGCTGTCGCGCACGCCGATCCAGCCGCGGGGCTCGAGCGTGCAGTCGTCGGGGCCAGCGCTGAGCGGCCCGACCATGGAGATGTCGAGCGAGACGCTGTCGAAGCGGTCCTGCAGCCGCCGCTCGAAGAAGTAGGCGTCGCCCCGGGCCGTGAAGCTGTTGGCGTCGCCGCCCGCCGCCGCGAGGTAGAGGTCGGTGCGCAGGCCGCCCGCCAAGGGGCTGCTCACGGGCTCAAAGATGTCGGAGCCCGTCGCCGTGCCCACCACCGAGCTGGTCCAAGACCACCGCTGGTAGTCGCCGGCTTCGACCCGGTAGAGGGTGTCTTCGGCGGTGCCGCGCCACTCAAAGAAGGGGCCCGCGCCGTCGCCCACGACGCCATTGCCCATCAGCACCCGCGAGGCGTTGCTGACCCGCCCAGCGTCCGACAGCGGGTCGCCGAGCAGGCTGGCCGAGCCCCGCCAGTGCTGGTAGCCCCGATAATAGAGGCCGCCCGAGGTCTCGCAGTAGTCGGACCAGGACATGCCATCGGCGCGGGCGTCGTCGTCTTCGTCGAGGTTGGACTCGGCCGGCGCGCCGACGAACAGGTCGGGGCAGCCCTCGAAGCGGCGGTCGAGCGCGCGGGTGCTGCCCTGCCAGATGTTGGTGCCGCGGGCCGCGAGCAAGGTCTGCAGCGCGTCGAGCCAGACCGCGTCGAGGTCTACGTCGGAGAGATCGGGGAGGACGAGGTCTGGAGCGGGGGCGCCGAGATCCACCTCGCCGGCCGACTTTCCGGTGTCACCGTCGGCCTTGCAGGCGCCAAGTACCAGCAGCCCGACCGAAAAGGACGCGCCGGGCGACCGAAGCCCGGCGAGGCCGCGGCGACCGCGGGGAGCGCGCGACATCATTCTTCCTCCTCCATCTCTGGCACGTCGAACCCGAAGGTCCGGGACCAGTCGAAGGTGATGTCGTCGAAGTCCCGGTCGCCGGCGTACCAGGGCATCCACAGCCCGGTGTTGCCGTAGTCGATGTAGACTTGGCCCTCGAGCTCCGACCAGCCCATGCGCCAGACCGCGCCGTCCGTGGGCAGATCGGGCGAGCGGCACTCCTCGAGGCCAAAGACCGGCAGCAGGTCGTCGGGGTCGTAGGTGCCGCCGGTGTCGAGCGGCACGGCGTCCGAGACCGGGCGCTCGCCGCCGTCGATCGTGACGAAAAAGGTGACCGCGTAGGCATAGTCGCAGGTGAGGCAGCCAGCGAAGTCCTCCGCCGGCAGCGCCGTGCCCACCATCGAGAAGACCGCCATGCACCAGGGCTGATCGACGTCCCCGTCGATGAACTCAAGCACCCGGAGCAGGCCCGTGACCGCGGTGTAGGGGCCGCCCACCGGGCTCATCGACCACTCGCCGTGGTGAAGCAGCCACAGCACGTTGGGCGGGGCCTCGTCGAGGGCGCCGGTGCTGAAGGTGTCCTGGCCGACGTTGAAGCCCGTGTCGCCGTAGCCGGGCCCAGGGGCCGCCGTGTCAGCGGGGAGGGTGCCCGATTTGGACGCGGCCGCCTCGTCCCCCTTGCAGGCGGCGGCGTGGAGCAACCAAAGGACGGTGGGAAGGGCGATCAATGGACCCTCAAACAACAGGGAGGCGGGGCCGCGCAGCGTGGGACGCGGCGCGCCGGACGACGCCCCATCGGCCCAGTGGATGGCGGGGGCCAGAGCGACGTACCACCGCTACTCTAACGCAGAGCGGGGCCGCATAAGCAAGCGCCCCTCGATAGAATAGGGGGAGAGGGACGATGTTTCCGACGGCCGTCCCCCGCCCTACAATGGGGGAGATCCCGCACGCCGCCGCGGCGGTGGCCCCACGGTCGCGGCCTGTCACCCCCGCTCCACACTCGCCCCTCGCTCCTTCCTCCCCCAGTCCTCCCCTCAGCTCCCCGGAGACCGCGCGGATGTCTTCCCCCCCCATCCCTCGCCGCCCCCCCGCGCTCCTCGCGGCCCTGGGCGTCTTCTGCGCCGCCTGCACGCCCGAGTCCAAGGAGTCCGTGGCGCACCTGAGCATCGACACGGAGGACATCCGCTTCGGCGAGGTGTCCGTGGGCGACGAAGCCCAGGGGCGGGCGACGATCACCAACGACGGCGCCGTGGAGCTGGAGGTGCTGAGCGCGAGCATCGTGGAGGGCAGCACGGCGGCCTTCTCCGCGAGCCTCCAGGGGGAGCCGATCCTCGCCCCGGGCGACAGCCTCGACATGGTCGTGGTCTTCTCCCCCAACGCGCAGGGCGAAGAAGAGGGCCGCGTGCAGGTCCGCACCACCTGGGCCGAGGAGCCGGCTTGGCTCGTCACCGTGGGCGGCGTCGGCACGGCCAGCGTCGAAGATCGGGACGAGGACGGCTTCTCCGAAGCGGACGGCGACTGCGACGACGGCAACCCGGCGATCAACCCGGCGGCCACCGAGCTCTGCGACGGCATCGACAACGACTGCGATGGCGTCGTCAGCATCGACGAGGCCGACAGCGACTACGACGGCTACCGCGTCTGCGGCGGGGACTGCGACGACTTCGACCAGCGGGTGCACCCCGGCGCGCGCGAGATCTGCGACTTCAAGGACAGCGACTGCAACGGCGAGATCCCCGACGAGGCCGACGCCGACGGCGACTTCTACGCCATCTGCGACAACGACTGCGATGACGCCGAGCCGCTGGTCTACCCGGACGCCGAGGAGGTCTGTGACCTGCTCGACAACGACTGCTCCGGCGGCGTCGATGACATCGACGAAGACTTTGACGGCCACTCGCCCTGCGACGGCGGCGGCGACTGCGATGACAACGACCCCACCGCCTTTCCGGTCGTGGTGGACATCAACACCACCGCGGGCGTGCCCGATGGGACCAGCGAGGCGCCCTTCGAGCAGATCGCCGACGCGCTGGCCTTCCTCGACCCGATCTGCCGCACGGTCATCGTCGCGCCCGGCACCTACGAGGTCAAGATCGAGTGGATCGACCGAGGCCTGCAGGTCAATGGCGCCGGGACCGGGCCCGAGCAGGTCGTTTTGACCACCCCGGCGACCGAGCCCGATCGGATGTTCTACGTCCACGACGGCGCCAGCTTGCGGCTGGTCAACCTCACCCTCCAAGGCGGGAATGGCGTGGGCGACGGCGGTGCCGTGCGCGCCAACAACGCGGACGTCTCCCTCGAGGGGGTGGTGCTGCGGGACAACCGCTCGTCGGGCGACGGTGGCGCCGTGGCGGTCAGCTCGGGTCGCCTGACCGTGCTCCACTCGACGTTCAGCGCCAACATCGCGGAGGACGACGGCGGCGGTGCTTCGGTGTTCTCCGGCGAGCTGGTGGACGAGGGCAACGTCTACACCCTCAACCAAGCGCAGCGCGGCGCCGGGCTGCTGGTCGAGAACTCCAGCGTCCAGATCGACGGCTCGGACTTCATCGAGAACCGCGCCCAGGACGCCGGCGGCGGCCTCGCGATCGTGGACGGCAGCGCCCTGCGCGTCGAGCGGAGCCGCTTCTGGCTCAACCAGGTGACCGCCGGGAACGGCGGCGGCATGCACATCTCCGAGGTGGACCTCGAGGACGGTGTCGTCCGCAACAACGAGCTGCTCTACAACCAAGCGAGCGGCCAAGGCGGCGGTGCTTTGCTCGGCGGGAGCCGGGCCCGCTTCGTGTTCGCCAACAACACCCTGGTGGAGAACCGAGGGGACAGCGAGGCGGGCGGCATCGACATCGACGCCTTCGACGCCACCGGCCTCTACGTCTGGTCGAACGTGCTCGCGTGGACCACCGGCCCGAGCGCTGTCCGGGCCCGCGACGGGAGCGACGCCAACGTGGCCTTCAACACCGCCTTCGCCACCAGCAGCGGCACTGGCTTCGACCTCCGCCGGGCCGAGGACGGCGGCAGCAACACCACCGACAACCCGGTGTTCATCGACTTCTCCGACGACGACGCCCCCGAGAACGACGACCTCGGCTTGCAGATGACCTCCCCGGTGCGGGACGCTGGCCCGGCGATCGGCGAAGGTCCGCCGGAGTACACCAATTGGCCGGACCTCGACGGCACCCGAAACGACCGCGGCGTGACCGGCGGCCCGGGGGCCCGATGAGCCGCACCGCACCCACCCCTCGCCTGCCGCCCGGCTTGGCCCGCGACCTTCGACGGACCGCCGCCCTCGCGCTGCTGGTCCTCGGCTTCGCGCCCGCTGCAGCCCAGGCTGGCACCTACAATGTCCGCCCCGGCGATGATCTCGCCAACCTGCTGAGCGGGCTGCAGCCCGGGGACGAGGTGATCTTCGCGGAGGGCACCTACGAGGTGACCGCGCCGCTGGTGATCGCCGACCTCGACGGCGACGCCGCCACCCCGACGCGGCTGCGGGCCGAGACGAAGAACCGTCCCGTGCTCCAGCTCGCCGCCGGAGACGACGGGACCTACGCGAGCGCGATCCTCAGCCTCACCAACACCAAGGGCGTGGAGCTCGAAGGCCTCGTGCTGCGCGGCATCGACGCCTACGAAGACGAGGGCGACTACTACGGCCTGCGGGTGGCCGACAGCACCGAAGTGCACCTCCAGGACGTTGAGATCAGCCAGACCGTTCGGTCAGGCCTGCGCCTCGACGGGCTCAACTCGCTGATCAGCGCCGAGAAGCTGCACATCCATGATCAGCCGACCGGCAGCGCGATCCGGGTGGGCTGCTCGGACGCCACCTGCTTCACCGCCGGCCTGACGCTGCGCCTCAGCCAGATCCACGACATCGGGCCCGACGGCTACGCCATCGAGCTCTACCACGGCAGCCAGGGCGCCCTCATCGAAGACTCGGTGTTCTACGACCTCGAGGGCCGGGGGCTCTACTTCGGCTCCACCGAGGCCGGCGAGATCAACGTGGCTGAGCGCAACGCCGTCTGGAACGTTGCGGGGCACGCGATCCTGGTCGAGGGCGGCGCCCGCCTCCGCAACAACATCGTGTTCAACATCGGCGAAGGCGGCCTGCTCACCCGCGACCCCGGCCGCAGCACCTTCGGCAACATCGTGATGAGCCACAACACGGTGGTCAACACCGGGGGCTGGGCCGCCGACCTGCTGGGCTGGATCGACGCGCCGGACATGGTCCTCGCCAACAACGCCCTCTGCAACCCGCTCGGCTACGGCGTGCTCATCGAGTCCACCGCGGCGACCGGCGTGGACATCGCAACCCCGGGCTACGTCTCCCAAAACATCGGCTGCGGGCTCATGTCCGGCCCGGACCCCTTGGAGCCGGAGGTGCTGCCTGGCGGCGGCTACACCGACTTCGTCAACGAGGAGATCTGGGAGTTCTACCCCACCGAGACCTCGACCCTCATCGACAGCGCCGATCCGACCGGCGAGGCGTGGATCCCCGAGACCGACTTCAACGGCGTGCAGCGGGA
>CANHON010000269.1 GCA_947462115.1 Deltaproteobacteria bacterium
CTCCGGTCCCAACGCGCCGATCAGCCTTGGGCACTCCACATGCGTATCATTAAGATACATGCCGGCCGCACCGATAGGGCTCGCGCGCACTCCTCCTTGGTCCCCGTCCGCCCGAGCCATACCCCCAAACATCCGTTCACCCCCGCCCGCGCCGCGCCCTCCCCGTGGTCCCCGCGGGCCAAGGGTTCCCCATGCCTGCTCCCGTGCCCTTCGACGCGAGGCGGCTGCTCCTGCAGCGCCCCGAGACCGACCTCGCCCCCGTCTTGCAGGCGCTGAGCGCCGCCCTCGCCTCCGCGCCCGGCCTGCCCCCGCAGCTCGACGCCGGGGCCCTCACCGCGCTCACCGAGGCCCGAGCCGCCGAGCCTGGCGTCCCGATTGACGACCACGGGCTGTTTTTCGCGCTTCGGTGCCACGGGGTCCCGGCGGTGCGCTTGGCGCTCGCCACCTTGTCCCAGCCGCTTCGGTCGCCGGACTCGGCCGTGGGCTGCCGGTGGGTGGCCCTGGTGGTGACCCCGCGCGAGCTGCCGGTCCAAGAGCTGCGCGTCCATGAGCAGCTCTGCCGGCTGGCCGCCGACCAAGCGTGGCGCCGGTGGGTCGACGAGGCCGATGACCCCCGGGCGCTGGCCCCCTGGCTCGACGCCCGGCTGCGGGAGGAGTGGGGCCCGCTCACCGCCCGCGACCTGATGCGCCCGAGCTTCGGCCGGATCGCCCCAGAGACGCCCCTGCCGGCCCTGGTTCGGCGCATGGCCCACCGCGGCATCGAGGCCGTGGGCGTCACCGACGAAGCCGGGCGGATGATCGGCCAGATCACCGCCAGCAGCCTGTTCACCCTCGGCATGCCTGACTTCTTCCACCAGCTCAAAAGCGTGTCATTCATCCCCGACTTCGATCCCTTTGAAGCCTACTTTCAACGAGAGGGGGGCCTGACCGCCCGCGACGTCATGCACGACCACTTCTGCGTGCTGCCGCCGGAGGCGACCATCGTCGAGCTGACCTTCGCCTTGACCGTCCAGGGCTACCCCAAGGTGTACGTTGTTGAGAACGACGTACTGATCGGCGTAATCGACCGCATCCGCGTGCTCGACCGCATCCTCAGCCCCTGAGCCTCCGCGGCCCGCCCGCCGCACCCGCCTCCTGCCCGGCAGTTCGATGTTGGCCTCCATCGTCATTTTCCTCGTCACCTACGCGCTGATCGCCACCGAGAAGCTCGACAAGACCGCCGCCGCCTTGCTCGGGGCCTCGGTCGCCATCTCCTTTGGGGTGGTGCCCTACGACGTGGCCCTCCACGCGGTCGACCTCAACGTGATCTTGCTGCTGGTCGGCATGATGATCTCGGTCAACGTGCTGGCCTCCACCGGCGTCTTTGAGTGGGCGGCCATCTCGGTCGCCAAGCGGGCGAAGGGGGACGGCAACCGCATCCTGTTGGTGATGCTCGGGCTGACCGCGGCGGTCAGCAGCCTGCTGGACAACGTCACGACGGTCATTTTGGTGGCGCCGATCACCATCCTGCTCTGCGAGCTGCTGGCCCTGCCGGTGGTGCCCTTCCTGGTGATGGAGGCCCTGGCGAGCAACATCGGCGGCACCTCCACCCTGGTCGGCGACCCGCCCAACGTGCTCATCGCCAGCAAGACCGGGCTCGGCTTCAACGACTTCTTGCTCAACCTCGGCCCGCCGGTGCTGCTGATGGCGGTGCTCGCCGTGCCGGTCGTACGGGCGGTCTACAGCGGTCGGTTCACGGTGCCGCCCGAGCTGCGCGAGCGCGTGAACAAGGCCCGGCCCGAGCGGGCGATCCTGCACCCCGACCGGCTGCGGCGGGCCCTCGTCGTCTTTGCCCTGGTGATGGTCGGCTTCTTCCTGAGCCACAGCTTGGGCCTCGAGCCCGGCGTCATCGCGATCGCCGGCGGGCTGCTGATGAGCGTCGCCACCGGCGCCGACCTGCACAAGACCTTGGAGAAGGTGGAGTGGAACTCCGTCTTGTTCTTCATCGGCTTGTTCATGCTGATCGGCGCGCTGGAGCACCACGCGGTCTTCACCCAGCTCGGCCAGCAGATGGTTGAGTGGACCGGCGGCAATTACGTGGCCACGGTTCTTTTGGTGCTGTGGGTCTCCGGCATCGCCTCGGCCATCGTGGACAACATCCCCTTGGTCATCGCGATGCTGCCGCTGCTGCAGGCGATGGTGCCCACCTTCGGCGAACAAATGGGCCTGAATAACGACCCAGAGGCCCTTCAGGCGCAGGTACGGGAGCCGCTGTACTGGGCGTTGGCGCTCGGCGCCTGCCTCGGCGGCAACGGCACCTTGGTGGGGGCCTCCGCCAACGTCGTGATCGCCCAGATCGGCAAGCGCAACGGCCATCCCATTGGATTTGGGGCCTTTAGCAAGATCGGCCTGCCCACCATGCTGGCGACCTTGGGCGTGTCGAGCCTGTGGCTGCTCGGGCGCTACCTCATCCGCTGGTGAGCGAGGGCCCGCCGGTGCACCCGTCGACCGCCGCCAAACCCTGAGATAGGGCGCCCCTTCCAAGGGCCGCCCGAGGCGTCCCCCGCTCCCCGCGCGCATGTGGGCGACCGCCCCGCCCCGCGCAGCCACCGCCGAGGGTCGAATGAACATCCTAAACACCCTGCTGGTCTTGCTGGCCGGGGCCGCGGGCGCGGCCTCCTTCGGCTCGATCGTCTGGAACCGCCGCCTCAAGCACATCTGGCCAAAGCGCGGCGAGATCAAGATCATCAACCAGGCCGGCCTGCTGCCGGGCTTGGCCGAGGTGCTGCTGCAGACGCGGGTCATCGCCAACCGCCCCGTCGCCGGCCTCGTCCACCTGCTGATCTTCTACGGCTTTGTCACCTTCGGCGCCAAGTCCACGGCCCACGCCATCGCCGGCCTCATCGGCATGGACCACGCCATCGGCCTCGGGCCGCTCGACTACGTGCTCGACGTGATCTCCTTCTTGGTGCTCAGCGCCGTCATCTTCATGGCGGTGCGGCGCTACACCGTGATGCGCAACCAGCTCACCCACATGCTCGAGTCGGGCATCGTGCTGGCGCTCATCGGCACCCTGATGATCACCTACCAGCTCGAGCGCTTCGTCTTTGACGACATGATCGCGGGCAGCGTGGGCGCGCGGGTCAACTGGTGGGTCCACTACCTGATCCTCTGCGGCTTCCCGAGCCTGATCGCCTATGGCAAGCACCTGCACCTGCTGATGGGGCCGGTCAACGTGGTCCTGCGCCACATGGTCGAGCTGCCCAGCGACCGCCTCGTCGCCGGCGCCGACCTCGACATGGGCGACGAGAACAGCCCCGAGGACCACTTCGACAAGGAGCTGCTCCGCGTCGGCATGCCCAACGGCGTCATCGACTTCAGCTTCCACACGCTGTTTGACACCACCGCCTGCATCGAGTGCGGCCGCTGCAACGACGCCTGCCCCAGCCGGGACGCCGGCCTCCGCCCCCGCGATCACTTCGTGCTCGCCTTCCGCGACCCGGCCACCACCAAGGACCAGCTCACCGAGCTCGCCCCGCCCGACATCATCGCCACCTGCACCCAGTGCCGGGCCTGCGACACCGTCTGCCCGGTGGGCAACCGCCCCGCCAAGGCCGGCCTGGAGCTGCGCGGCCGCTACAGCGCCGAGGGCGTCTACCCGCCCCGGGCGCTCAAAGAGGGCGGCGCCAACCCGGTGTCGGCCTCGGGCAACATCTTCGCGCAGGGCTCCGAGGTCCGCGAGGCGTTCATCACCGAGAATGAGCTGCCCATCTACGATCCCGCGGAGCATGAGGTCCTGTTCGTGCTCGGCTGCCAGGGCGCCCACAGCCCCGACGCCCAGCCGGTGGTCATCGCCACCGCCAAGCTGCTCCGCGCCGCCGGCGTGAAGTTCGGCGTGCTGGCCGAAGAGAGCTGCTGGGGCGAGGGCCTGCTGCACGGCGGCGGCCTGATGGAAGAGTGGCCGATGTACAAGCTCGACAAGGTGTCGAGCCTCGAGGAGTCCCTCGGCGGCGACCGCGGCCGGACCATCCTCACCATCTGCCCCCACTGCCGCGACGCCATCGGCACCCAGTACTCGCACGTGGGCGGCGCCTTCACCGGCGTGGTCAGCCACGTGAAGTACCTCGCCGAGCTGCTGCGGGCGGGCCGCATCCAGATCGACGCCAAGCCCGAGGCCATGGCGGCCCACCACCCCTGCAAGACCATCCACAACGACGAGACGCCGTTCATGGACGAGCTGCTCGCCAAGGCCGGGGTCACGACCTCGACCGCCGGCAACAGCCCGGAGATCCCGCGCTGCTGCGGCGGCGGCGGCGGCGGCTTCTTGTGGGACAGCCCCGCCAAGGTGAGCAAGAACCGCTTCACCGCGCTGATGGAGGAGACCAAGCAGAACACCGTGGTGACGGGCTGCCCGGGCTGCCACCGCATGCTCAACGTGGCCAAGACCGAGGACGCCAAGATCACCGACGTGGCCAACGTGCTCGCCGACCGCCTGAAGAACGCGCCCGAAGCCAAATAGGCCAAGGCGGGGCGAGGGCGGGCCAGCCGGCGCCGCCCCAGCCGAGGTGCCCGAGCGCCGCAACCACGCGGCGGCTCGGGCATCTTCGCGAAGCGCCCCCCCTTTGTTCGACCGCACCCGCGCCCGCCCGCCACCGGAGCCCCCGATGACCGAGCCTGCAGCGCGCCCCTCCCGCCGCGACGACAGCCTGCCGCCGCTGCCCAGCGAGGCCGACACCGCCCGCGGCCTGCGCTTGTTGCGCCTGTGCCTCGCGGCGGGCCTGGCCTTCTTCCTGCTGTTTCTGCCGCTGTATGGCCCCGACAGCCCGCTGCTGCGCTGGGGACGCAGCCACTCCACCGCCTGGACCGTCCTCCGGGCCGCCGAGCTGCGCGACGAGGCCGGCCTGCGGGGGCACGACGGCCGCAGCGCCGCCGACCGCGCCGCCGGGGCGCCGCCACAGCCGGGCAGGGTGGTCTGGGCCCTCGGCTCCTCGGTGCTGCGGGAGTCCTTCGACGAAGACGTCGTGAACAGCGCGCTGGAGGCCCAAGACAGCCCGTTCCGCCTCCGCAAGATCGGCCAGAACCGCGGGGCGCCGGCGCTGACCGCCCCCCTGCTCGCGCAGCTGCCGGTGGAGCCCGGCGACCTCATCCTGCACAACGTGTCCCTCGACCACTTCCGCAGCGATTGGCTCGGCTGGAGCAAGCTGCCCAAGTCGGCCCTCGCCCGCCTCGCCGACCCCGCCACCGTCTGGGCCCTCGAAGACCGCGGGCTGCCGCACCGCCTGGAGCAGGCCGCGGCCCTGCCGCCGACCTTCTGGGCCTGGCACGACGAGGTGATGGGTGGCTATACCGCCTGGCTGCTCGGCCTCGGCTTCTATTTTCAGGTACCGAAAGACGCGAAGGGGGGCTCGCTCCTGCGCTTTCACACACACCTGAGGGCGGCGAAGATGCGGCCCCAGTTCTTTGAGGCCGAGCGCGCCCAGTACACGCTGACCGCCGGCCACCTCGATCTCTCTGCCAATCAGATCAACGCTGTGGGCCTGCGTGCCCTGCGCGAGGGGGCAGCGGCGCGGGGGGCCAGCTTGGCGCTGATCGACGTGCCCACCTCCGCCTGGGACCAGTGGGTGTGGCAGGACGCGAGCGCCCGGGCGGCCTGGGACGGGCTGCGGGCGAGCTGGCCCGAGCTGGTCGTGGCTCCCCAGCTTGAAGATGTGGAATTCTACGATCGGCGGCACCCGAACCGCCTCGGTCGGGCCAAGCTGAGCGCCTGGCTGGCCGCCTGGATCGACGCGCCCACGCCTGGCAGCTGGGCCCGCCCGCCCAAGGACGGCATCGCGTCCTACCCCTGGTCCGAAGTGGACGTACAGGACGAAAATACCGGCCTCAACGAAGAAGACGAGGGCTGAGCGCGCCGCCACCCCGGCACCTCGAGCCCCAGCCTCTCGAGCCCCCGAACCGGGCGCGCCGAAGCGGGCCCCCTCGACTCGACCCCCTGGAGATCGGATGTCCCTGCCCCCGGCCCTTGGCCCGCTGACCGATCTGCCGGCCCTGCTCGAGGTCCTGCGCGCCCTGGGCCCCGCCGAGCGCACGCTGCCTGGCTTGGCCGCGCTGGCCCGCCGGGTGCAGCTCTGCCCGGGGGGCCTCGCCGCGCTGCGCTGCCCCGACCCCACCAAGCCCTACGGCCGGCGGGTGCTGTTCGCCGATCCCCACGTCGAGTGCATGGTCGCCACGTGGACCGAAGGCAGCCGGTGCGCGGTGCACGATCACGGCGGCGCCTCGGGCGTGATCCGGGTGCTGGAGGGCGAAGGCGAGAACCTGCTCTACCAAATCGACGGACGACTCCGCTTGGTGGCCGAGCAGCGCACCGCCGAGGGCGAGGTCCTGGCGGTGGGCGCCCGCGCGCTGCACGCGATGGGCTGCCGCTCCGCCCGCGGCCAGCCGAGCCTGCTGACCCTGCACCTCTACACGCCGACGATCCCCCACATGATCGTCTACGACAGCGATGAGACGCTGATCGTCGACGGGGGCTGCGGGGCTTGGGTGCCCACCGACCGACCCGACTGGGTCAAGGCCCGGC
>CANHON010000270.1 GCA_947462115.1 Deltaproteobacteria bacterium
ATGAAGTCTTTGCTGGCGGCGATGACCAGCAAGGGCACGGTGATCTCCCGCAGGTCCACGCGCTGGCCGCCCACCTGCCAGGTGCCGGCGAGCAGGCGGTCCTCTTGGTAGGCGTTGCGGATGAAGTCCTGGGCGAAGGTGCCCGGCAGCGGGACGTTCTCCTCCAGCCACCGCTCCCGGGCCAGGGCGCGGGTGAGCCGGGCTGGGTCGTCGGCCTCCTGCTCCAAGGCGATGTATTTGTTCCAGTTGCCCATCGGGTCGAGCAGCTTGAAGGCGACCCGCATGAGCTCGACCGGGAGCAGGCGGTCGCGGTCGATGGCCTCCTCGACGTGGAAGGTGGCGGGGTCCACAAAGTCGCGGAAGCGGCCGCCGTCGGAGAACCGCACCGGGGCGTTGAACACCGCGAGGGTGGCCACCCGCTTGGGCCGAAGGGCGGCGTACATGGCCGAGAGCGTCCCGCCCTGGCAGTAGCCGAGCAGGCTCGCTTGGGGGGCGCCGGCGTGCCGGCAGGCCCGGTCGATCGCCCGGTGCATCAGGTCGAGGATCACGTCCTCCACGCTGGTCTGGGCGTCCTCTTCGCCGGGCACACCCCAGTCGATGAGGTAGGTGGGGTGCCCGCGCTGCGCGAGGCCCGCGACCAAGGACCGGTCGGGCTCGAGGTCGCAGATGCTGGCCCGGTTGATCATGCTGGGCACGACCACGATGGGGGTCTTACGGATGCTCCCGCTCGGCGGGTAGAAGCGCAAGGCCAGCTTGCCCTGGGTGTGCACGACCTCGTGGGGGGTGGTGCCGATGGGCGGCCGCGGGGCGGTCTGGTGGATCAGCACGCCGCGGCGCACCCGGTCGCTGTGGTCCACGCCGCCGATGCCGGCGAGAAGGGGCCGCATGGCGCCAAAGGGGTCGAGGTCGAGCGGGCGGGCGGGCGGCCGCTGGCTGGGTGGGGTGCTCATGCGTCGATCCAAGAGAGCAGGCGCGCGGGCAGGGCAGCGCTTAGGCAGACGCTCACGTGGCCACCCTGGAGCAGCTCGGCCTCGACCGGGCCACCCCATGCAGCGAGGAGGCCGTTGGCCGCGGCTGGGGGGCAGATGTGGTCACCGGTGGCCGCGAAGACCCGCGCCGGGATCGTAGCTGCTTTGAGCTGCAGCGGCCGCCCATCGAGCATCCAGCTGTCCCCCATCAGGGCGTTGTCGAAGTAGCAGCCGTGGACGTAGGCGCGGTAAGCCTCACCGGGAAAATCCACGCCCTCGGTGCTCCACCGCTCCAGCGCCGCCCAGGTCTCGGCGAAGCGGTGCTCGTGGATCCGCGCGTGGAGCGAGCGCCACTTGCTGAGCTGGGCCATCGGGCGAAGCCAGGCGAAGGCCTCTCGCATCAGCTCTTTGGGAAAGGCGCCCAAATCGTCGATCAGCGCGTCGACCGGGAAGCGCTCGGGGTCCGCCCAGGTGTTGAGCAGCCCGCCCTCGGAGAAGTCGATGGGCGTGGCGAGCAGGGCCATGCGGTCCACGAGGCCGGGGTGGCGCGCCAAGCTCATCGCCAAAAAGGTTCCGCCCACGCAGTAGCCGAGGGCAGCGGGCAGCCCGTCGGCCTCCAGGTGCCCCTCGGCCCGCGCGTGGCGGGTGGCGCGGCTCAACGCCCGGGGGAGCCGTTGGTCGATGAGCGCGCCGAGGCTGAGGCCGCGGTCCGATGCGCCGGGCACACCCCAGTCGAGCAAGTAGACTGGCACGCCCACCGCGCTCAGCGCGCCCACCAAGCTCCGCCCGGGCAACAGGTCGAGGATGGCCCAGCCGTTGATCAGGGGCGTGGAGATGAACAGGGGCTGGCGCACCGTGGCGCCGCGCGCCGGCGGAAAATAGCGCAGCGCGGACGATCCTTGGCGGTGGATCACCCGATGGCTGGTGGCGCCCAGCCGAGCGCGCGCGACGGGGCGGCTGGCCAAGAATTGGCCGAGCTCTACGCTGCGCTCCAGCTCCTCGGCGATGTTCATGCCGGCCTCCGCTCAGCTCGTCTTGGGGTGGGGCTTGCCGCTGCGGCTGGAGGGCCGGGCCGGGCCGGGCTCGGGCGGGGCCGGCGCGGCGGCCTGCAACAGGGGCTGGCTGGGCCCGTCGGACGCGCTGGCGGGCTGGACCGGGAGCTGCGGTTGGAGCTGCGGTTGGAGCTGCGGTTGGAGCTGGGCCTGGAGCGCATCGAGGCGCGCCCGGAGCTCCAGGCGGGTCTCTGCGGCCTCAATTCGGGCCTGGATGGTCTCCCGCTCGACGCGGGCCAAGGCGGCGTCGCGGTTGGCGAGGCTGTCCTTGATGTCGAGAACGACGTCTTCAATCTCCAGCAGGCGCTTCTCGAGCAGGCCGGCGATGCGCCCGAGGCGGGTGATGTCCGCGCGGGTGGGCAGGTGCAGCTTGAGGAGCTGCTCATCGACCTGCGCCTCGTAGCGGGCCCGCGCGTGGGCCATGCCCGACACGCTTTTGTTCGTGGCGTCGAGCAGGGCCGGCGACTCGAGCACCTGGTCCCACCACGTCGCCATCGACCGCTCCCACTGCTGGTACAGGTCGTCGCTGAGCCCCTTGAAGTCGGGGAACGGGGCGTCGGGTTGGCTCATGGGCGGGTCCTCGCGGCTCGTCGGCGTTGGGGGTGGCGGTCGGGCGCGGCGCGCTGGCTCAGGCGGAGGCTTCGCTGGGCGCGGCCGCCTCGGGCGCGGGGGCCGCGGTGGGCGCGGCGCTCGGCTGCGTAGCGCGCAGAACGGCGCCCGGGAGGCGCGCCAGATCGACCTGCAGCGCGACCGCGGAGTCGATCCGGGCGCCCATGGCGTCGAGGCTGAGCTCGCCGAGCTCCTGGGCCTCGCGCAAGGCCGTGCGCAGGGCGCGGGTGGCGGCGCTGAGCTGGTGCCGGCCGACGCGGGCCGACCAGGCTGCGGCCTTATGGGTGTGGGCCTCGAAGGCCTCGGCGGAAGCGCGGAGGTCCGGGCGGAGCTCACCGGCGGCCTTGGCGCCGTCGCGGCCGAGGGCGGCGCCCTCTTCGGCGAGCGCCCGGAGCTTGGTGGCCTCGGCCTCGGCGGACTTGAGGTGGGCGGCCGAGCGCTCGTGGGCCCATTTCATCGCGGCGCCGGCGACCTCGCCCTCGCGCTTGAGCTGGGCGTGGAGCCGCTCACCGCCAACCACCGCCTGAAAGGGCGCGGCGGCGGCCGACATGGCGTCGAGCGCGGCGCGTTGGCTGGCGCGGAGGCCCTCCCCGAAGCTGGAGGCGAAGGGGGCGGCCTGCCCTTCGGCCGGGAAGAAGGGGTTGGCGGCCGCAGCGGCGCGCATGCCCTGCCGCCACGCATCGGCGCCCTGGGTCCACGCGGAGAAGGGATTGGTGGGGGTGCTGTGCTGGGCGTCGGCCATGGGAGCCTCCTGCGGCGTGCTGCGTGTGAGAGCGGGGATGGGCCCGTGCGGAGGGCGGGCCCGTGCGGGGCGGGTGGGCCTCGGTGCCCCGCCTGCGGCGCAGCGCGGGGTGGCCTTGCTCTATCGTCCGTGCTGCGATGCGGCAAGTCGCGTGTGCTGTGCTGCGGCAAAATTGTTGCGGGGCGGCGATGTGTAAATGCATCTCTTTGATCATAGGGCATTGCCGCGTTGCGGTGCGCTGGATCGCCCTCGGGGACGCGCCGGCCTTGCTACGCTGCGGCACCCGTCGGTCGCCGGGCCCCGGCCCTCCGCCGGCGCCCCAGCCGCCGCCATGGAGGCCCCGATGCGCGTCATCAAGAAGTACAGCAACCGTCGGCTCTATGACACGACGGCCTCCCGCTACGTCAACCTGGACGAGCTGGGCGCCCTGGTTCGCTCCGGCGAAGAGGTGCAGGTGCTCGACGCGAGCTCGGGCGACGACCTGACCCGCGTGCTGCTGCTTCAGGTCCTGATCGAGACGAGCGGAGGCGCGGATCTGTTCCCCATCGGCTTGCTGCACCGCATCATCCGCACCCGCGGCGACAGCCCCGCCCAGCGCGCTGCGCTGCAGCAGCTGGCGATGGGCCTGGAGCTGCTCGACGGGCAGGTCACCCGGTTCGAGCGTCAGTTCGGCTGGGTTCTCCCGGACTTTGCGCCGCCGTTCATGGCCCACTCTCCCTCGGGCGAGTACCATGTCCCTCCGCGCGCCGCCGCGCCGCCGCCGAAGCCTCCGACCGAAGCTGCACCGCCGCCCGAGGCCGCGCAGCCGCCCGAAGCCGCGCCGCCGCCCGCCCGCCCGCGCGCCGCCCCCAAAACTCCGCCCGCCGCGCCCCCGCCGCCGCCGCCCGCGCCCGCGCCCGCTGCTCCTGCCGTTGGCCCGGTAGACGACGAGCTGGAGGCCCTTCGCGAGCGCCTGGCCTCCTTGGAGGGCCGGCTCCGCGGGGGCCGCTGATCAGCGCTCGGTCGCCGGCGGGCCGCTGACCTGCTCCAGCAACGTAGAGACCGCCGCCGCCCACTGGCCGCGGGCGTGGTTGACGCCGAGCTGGTGCCCGGTGTCCGGCAGCTCCACGAGCCGGTGGGGCCCCTTCAGGCCCGCCTCGATGCGCCGGCCGTCGGCGGCGGGCGCCCGGGTGTCCTCGACCCCGTGCAGGAGCAGGGTGGGGAGCTTGACGTGCTGGGCGTCATCTTCCGGGGCTTGGGCCAGCATGTTGGCCCCGAGCACCACGCTGCCCCACAGCGAGAGCCATTGGCTCAGCGGGCTTTTGGGCAAGCCCATCATCCCCACCCGCCAGCCCACCGCCTCGGTCATCCGGGCGTAGCAGCCCTCCAGCACGAGGCCGTCTGGGGTCGCGCCGGCGCGGGCGACGCTGCCGATGGCGGCCGCCGCGCCCATCGAGAAGCCGTAGACCACCACGGGCCCCGGCCGGTTGGCGCGCGCCCAAGCGACCGCGGCCGCGGCGTCGTAGGCCTCCAGCCGACCGATGCTCGTCCGGTCGCCCCCCGAGCTGCCGCTGCCGCGTTGGTCCACCAGCAGGCTGGACCAGCCCTGGCCCGCGGCCCAGGCCGCCACCGGCAGCAGCTGGTCGCGGGCGCCGAGGTAGCCGTGGAGGAGCACCAGCGTGCCGACCTCCTCCTCGGCCACGACGAGATCGGCGTGCAGCGGCGGTCCGTCGATGGGCGGGAGCTGCACCGCCGTCGCCTGGAGCGCGAAGTCGGCGGGGCTGCGCTTGGGCTGCGGGCGGGTGAGGGTGGCGCCCCGAAACACAAGGCTGAGCTTCTCTTCAGCGCTCAACTTCGTCGGGTCGGGCGGCGGGGGCGCGCCGTCCACCAGCACCACCATGCTGCGGGCCTGGTTGTAGACGATCCAGTTCATCCCGCCAAAAACCAGCACCAGCAGGCCAAACAGGGCGAGAGCGAGGCGCGAGGCGGTGCGGCGGCGGGGGGTGGTCATCGGGGCTCCGAGCAGGGCGTCGGGCGCAGGTTATCGCCCGAACGGCTGGGTGGGCGCGGCCGGAGCGGGCGGCTCCGGCGCAGCCTGAGCATAAGGAGCAGAGATGTCGGTTGAAAATGCGCCAGGGCACGTCAAGCTCTACAAGGCGGGGAGGTGCCCCTATTGTGTGGCCGCCCTTCGTTTCCTCCGTGAGGTCAAGAAGGTCGAGGTCACCGAGGTGGACCTGACCGGCGATGATCAGGGGCGGATGGACTTGGTCGCGCGGGCGGGCGGCCAGCGCACCGTGCCCCAGATCTGGATCGGGCAGACCCACGTCGGCGGCTACGACGCGCTGCGCGCCCTCGACGCCGCGGGCGGGCTCGACCCGCTGCTCGCCCAAAGCTGACCTGCCAAGGCGCATCGCCGCGTGCGGTCCCCCCTCTCGGTCGGCTAAGCGGCGCGTGGATGGAGCATCCGCCCCTCCCCGAGCGCCGTGATGGTCGCGGCGGTGGGCCTCTTGGGCGGCTTTGGAGCCTCAATGCGCGCGCGAACACTCAGCAGCCTCCGGCGACCGATGGCGGGCTTGGCCCTCCTCGGGATGGCCGCCTGCCTCCCCAAAACCGAAGAGACCCCGGACGACGAGCCCTGCACCACCCTCGACTGGCTGTTCGGCGGCGAGTGCAGCACCAGTCGCGAGGACAGCGGCGGCTTCAGCGACAGCGGGTGGGGCGGCTGGGACACCGGCAGCTTCGAGACCGACGCCGCAGCCTGCCGGCTGGAGAGCGGCGCCTGTGTGTCCGGCGCGGCCGTCGCGGTCCAGGCCCTCTGCGCGGACGTGAGCGAGATTGGCGCCAATGCCGCCGTTTTCAACTTCGGTGGCTGCGACGCCGACATGCGTCGCGCCGTCGTGCAGCCAGACGCGCTGCCCGCGGGGGTGTCCCTGTGGGTCCGCTGAGCGTCGGGCGCGCCGCCGCCCTCGTCCACCTTCGAGCCGGGAGCTCCGTGATGTCTGCTCAACTCCGCGGGCGCTCGGTCCGCGCGCTGGTCGCCGCTGTGGCGGCCTTTTTTGTCCTCGCCACGGCCCCCTCCACGGCCGCTGCCGGCGAAGGGCCGGTGGGATCCGGCAACGTCCGGGCGGTCCTCACGGTCGGTCGGGGCCTCGCCATCGGCAACGCCCAGCTCGGCGCCACCAG
>CANHON010000271.1 GCA_947462115.1 Deltaproteobacteria bacterium
CGCGGTCCGCCCAGCTCGCGTGGTAGCGGTAGGCCTTGGGCCCCTCGACGACCTCGGCCCGCACGGCCCCGGCCATCGCGGGCGGAGCGAGGGCCAAGAAGAGCGCAATCAACGTGATCTTCACCATGGAGCCTCCAGGGCGGGGGGCCGGTTCGGTGCGGCCGACGCCCCCACGGCCCGCGGCGCGCGGCCATTCGAGCGCCGGCCAGCCCTATCCCTCGGGGCCCGCGGGGTGCCGGCTGCCCCAGCCCGGCTGTGTCGATTGCCACAATCGGGGCCCGCGCCCTGCGCCGCGCCGCGCGGAGAGCGCGTGCTTCGGCCGGAATTCAGGCGGCGGGGGCAGGCGGGGCGCGCGTGGCACGGGCCTTGCTCTTCGCGGGGCGGAGGCACCATGAAGCACCTCATCATCCTCGGCGCGGGCACCGCGGGCACCCTCATGGCCTGGCGGCTGCGCCGGGCGCTCCCCGCGGCCGACTGGCAGATCCAGCTCATCGACCAAGACGACGAGCACGTCTACCAGCCCGGCTTGCTGTTCATCCCCTTCGCCATGGATCAAGCCGAGGACGACCGACGCAGCCGTCGGGCCCTGATGCCGGAGGGCGTGGAGCTGATCCTGGATGGCGTGCTGGACGTCGATCCTGTGTCCCGCACCGTCACGACGGGCGGCGGCGCGCGGCTCCCCTACGACCTGCTCATCGTCGCCACCGGCACCGCCACCGAGCCCGAGGTCACCGAGGGCCTGACCGGCGAGGGCTGGCGCCGCACCGCCTCTGACTTCTACAGCCTGCCCGGCGCGCTGGCGCTGCGTGGGCTGCTCGACGGCTTCACCGAGGGGCGCCTCGTCGTGAACATCGCGGAGCTGCCGATCAAGTGCCCGGTGGCGCCGCTGGAGTTCGCCCTGCTGGCCGACGCCTTCTTCCGGGCCCGCGGCCGCCGAGACGCCGTGCAGATCGACTACGTCACGCCGCTGAGCGGCGCCTTCACCAAGCCGGTGGCCAGCAAGCTGCTCGGCGAGCTGCTCGACCAGCGGGGCATTCGCGTCGTTCCTGACTTTAGCTTGGCCTCGGTCGATGGGGCTGGCCGCAGCCTGCGGTCCTATGGAGGGGCCAGCGTCGACTACGACCTGCTGGTCAGCGTCCCCCTCCACTTTGGCGCCAAGTTCTTGCGGGGCTCGGCCTTCGCCGCAGAGGACGGCTTTGTTCGGATCGACCCGCACACGCTCGAGGTCAAGGGCCAGGAGCGGGTCTTCGCCATCGGGGACGCCACCGACGCCCCGACGAGCAAGGCCGGCGCCGTCGCGCACTTCCAGGGGGAGGTGCTCATCGAGAACGTGCTGCGGGCCATCCGCGGCGAGCCGGCCCTCCCGGCCTTCGACGGCCACGCCAACTGCTTCATCGAGAGCGGCGACGGCAAGGCCATGCTGCTCGACTTCAACTACACCACCGAGCCGCTGCCGGGGCGCTTCCCGCTGCCGGGCCTCGGCCCCTTCACCTTGCTCGAAGAGAGCCACGTCAACCATTGGGGGAAGCGCGCCTTCCGTTGGGTCTATTGGAACCTGCTGCTGCGAGGCAAAGAGCTGCCGCTCGACCACCGCATGCTGATGGCCGGCAAGCACCCGCCGAGCGCTGCCTGAGCAGCCCATCCAACCATCTCATCGAGTGGAGAACAGCGTGATGCAAACCAATGACGTGGCCAACGACCTCGGGGCCCGCCTCGACCGCATCGAGGCCCTGCTGGGCAAGATGAGCGCCCAAACCGACCGACTCGACCGGGGGCAGGCCCTGATCGGCGAGGCCTGGGACGAGGCCATGCCCATCGGTCGCGAAGTGATGGGCGTCGCCATCGAGAAGATGAGCGAGGCCGAGTCGCGCGGCTGGCTTCGATTGGGTCGGGGCCTCGCCACCGCCGCCGACGTCGTGGCCGCCGAGACCCCGGAGGCGGAGCTGGCCGAGCTGGGCCCGCGCCTCGTTCGCCTCCTGCAAGCCACCGACGCCCTGACCCAGCCGGAGGTGCTCGACGTGCTGGTCGCGGTCGCCGCCCAGCTCCGCAGCCCCGAGGCCCTCCAGCCCCTCGGCGCGATGGACCTGATGCGCGCCATGCGCGAAGAGGACGTGCAGCGTGGGATCGCCGTCGTGGTGGAGCTGCTGCGCGGGCTCGGTCAGGCCGGACGCCAGCTCAGTGAGCAGGCGCCTCCCCGCCCGGCTGCAGGCCGACCGCTGGAGCGCCCGGTGCGACCGCCGCGCCCGGTGGTGAGCGCGCCCTCGGCCGCGGCGCCGGAGCCCGCCGCCCCGGGCTCGGATCCCAACGCCGTGGTGCTGTTCGAGGGCCTTCGCTTCCGGGCCGACGGCACCTTGCTCGAGCCCGAGCGCTGGACGCCGGAGCTCGCCGCCAAGCTCGCCCCCGGGGTGGGCGTCGCGACGCTGACCGACCGGCATTGGACGGTCGTGGACTTCGCGCGGGCCGAGTACGCGGCCCACCAGGCCACGCCCAACATCCGTCGCATCGGCGCGGCCTCGGGCGTCAGCATCAAGGAGCTGTATCAGCTGTTCCCCACCGCGCCGGCGCGCGCGGTCGCGCGGGTCGCGGGCCTACCCAAGCCCGTTGGCTGCGTCTAATCGAGCCCGCTCCCTCTCCTGCTCCCCATCCTCCCCCTCAGCCAGCCCGAGGTCCCCATGTTCTTGCCCCTCACCGGCGCCGCTCCGGCGACCGAGCCCTCCGCAGGCGCCGCTGCCCCCGCTGCCCGCCGGGTCGCCATCATCTGCTCGAAGGGCGGCCTGGATGAGGTCTACCCGGCCTTGATCTTGGCCACCGGCGCCCGACAGGCGGGCATCGAGTGCTTCATCTTCTTCACCTTCTGGGGCCTCGACGCCATCACCGAGGCCAAGGTCGACCACCTGCACGTCAACCTCGCCGGAAACCCCGC
The DNA here is from genome assembly GCA_947462115.1 of Deltaproteobacteria bacterium. GTDB lineage: Bacteria > Myxococcota_A > UBA796 > UBA796 > UBA2385 > JAEUKK01. Next base: position 2,924 of record CANHON010000271.1, read on the forward strand.
CATCCCGCTCCCCACCGTGCTCACCGGCCTGCCGGGCATGGAGAACCTCGCCGCGGTCATGATGGCCAAGCGCATGTCCGACCTGGACTTGCCGGGGGTGCGCGAGACGCTCCAGATGCTGCACGATCTGGGCACCAAGCTCTACGCCTGCGAGCTCGCGATGAAGATGTTCGGCCGAGGCGAAAAGGACCTGATTGAGGGTGTAGACAGCGTGATCACCGTCGGCGACTTCTACGACATGACCGCGGGCGCGCAGATCATCTTCACCTGAGGCGGCCCGCGCCAACGACGGGATAGGCAGGGCCCGCGGGCCTCCCTCCCGCGCGAGGAGCCCCATGAGCCGCAGCCCCATCGCCGCCGACCGCACCTGGCGCCTGCCCTGGCGCCGCCTCGACCTCAAGGCCTTTCAGGAGGCCGCCGCCAAGGTCGCCGCGGGCTACGCCGGCGTCACCGTGCGGGTTGAGGTCGAAGACACCGACACCCACACCGCTTTCTTCACGATCCCCACCCCGGCCGAGCTGGCCGCGGGCGTGCACCTCTCGCCCAGCGAAGACGCGGAGGCCATGGAGCCGACGGTCGAGGTCGAGCGCGCCCCTGCTGGCGAGCTGCCGGCCGATGACGCCACCTGGCAGGACGAGGACGGGGACGAAGCGGCGGACGACGATGACGACGCGGCGGGCGGCGTGGTCGAGCTGTCGCTCTACGACATGGACGGCGACGGCGTGCTGCTCAGCCTGGAGGCGGACGCCAGCGACAATGGCCTGCTGGTCGATGAAGCGGACCAGATCGCCGATGACCTGGCCGACGCCCTCCGCGCCGAGCCCCTCGACCTCTGAGGCGGCCCGCCGAAGGAGGCCCGCCCGATGTCCCCGCCACCGCACCCCACTTTGCCCGCGACCTCGAACCCCACGCCGCCCGCCCCGACGCCTTCCGCTGGGGTGCAGGGGCTCAGCGTCAAGGAGCTGGTGGAGATCGGCGTTTTGGTCGGGGTTGCCCTCGCGGTGCGCGCGCTGGCGGCGGCGCTGCTGGGCGGCGGCGCGCCCTTCGGACCGGACGGGACGGGGGCCGAGGCGGCGGTGGTCTTGGGCGGGCACCTCTACCCGCTTCACCCGGCCTTGATCGGGCTGTTTGGCTCGGCGCGGGCGCTGTCGGTGGTCTCCAGCGCGCTCACGGCCGGCCTGCTGGGGCTCTACGGGCGGCGGCTGGGCCTCGGCGCGGCCGGCGGCTGGATCGCCGCCTTTTTCCCCTTGATGGTCTACACCGGGGCGCTTTCGGCGGGCGACGCGCCGGCCCTGCTGTTCGTGGTGGCGGGGGCCACGCTGAGCACGGCGGGCCGCTGGGTCGGGCCGCTGCTGGGCGGGGCGCTGGCGCTGGCCAGCGTGATGGTCAAGCCCGTCGCCCTCCCGGCGCTGGTGCTGCTGCTGCCCCGCCCGCGGGCGCTGCTCGGGGCGCTGGCCGCGGCGCCGCTCTGCGCGGGCTGGCTGGCGCCGCTCCTGGATCCCAAGCCCCAAGGCGGGCTGCTCGGGAGCTGGTGGGTGAGCCACGGCGGCGTGCCGCCCGGCGGCGTCTACGGCTGGGCGCGCTGGCTGCGCGGCGGCGTCGACGCCCTGCTCGGCGCGCCGGGCTGGACCCTGTGGCCGGTCGGCGGCCTCGCGACGGTCGCGGCCATGGCGCCGCGGCTGCGGAGCGGGGTGGACGCCGGGCTGCGGGCGCGGGTGGCGGGCTTCGCGCTGATGCCCGCGATCATCGTGGTGGCCGCGATGTTCGGAGATCGGCTCGAGCCCCGGTACCTCACGGCGGCGCTGGCGGCGGCCCTGCCCTGGCTCGGGGCGGCCTGGCCGCGGGGCCTCGAGGGCCTGATGCTGTGGCCGACCGCGGCGCTCGTCACCCAGGTCGCCGCCTACCGCGCCGAGGCCGACCCCGAGGCCGGGGTCCCGGTGGTCGAGGTGGTCCCTTGGCCCGAGGTCGACGCCCGCGCCTTGTTCGACGAGTCGAGCACCGAGGGGGCCAGCACCCTCCGCGCTCAAGCCCTTAAGCTGGCCGAGACCCTGCCCTTTGGCGACACGGTCACTGTGGAGCGTCGGCCCCATGGCCGGGAGGGCGAGCTGGTCTGGCCGCTGCTCGCGCTGCGCCCCGACCTCCATGTTCGGCGCCGCTGAGGGCGCGTCCACCGTCCTTCGGCTCCGCGGCCGGGCGAGGCGGGCCGGGCGTCCCAGGGATCAAGCGGGGGGCGACCAGCCCAAGACGACCATCAGGGCCTCGGCGACGCGGGTGCTGTGCAGCTCGCCGGCCTCGAAGCGCCGGGCGGCGGTGGCGTGGTGCGGGGCGTGCTCGGCGCAGAGCTGGCGCAGCCGGCCGAGCTCGATGGGCTGACCGCCCATGAAGTCGGGCTCGCTGCCGGGGCTCCGGGCGACGGCCGCGCGCAGCGCTTGGAGGAGGGCGCCTTCGGGCCGCTGCAGCGCGAGGGTGTCGGCTTGTGCGGGCAGCGCTCGCCGGATCTCCGCCTTGGACCATGCCCCTGGGCCGCACGCGATGATGGCCGGCGGGCGCTCCTCCACCGCCCGCATCAACAGCGCCGCCTCCCGGGCCCGCAACATCCGCTCGCCCTCGCGCAGGACGATGTGCGTCACGCTTTTTCCAGCGTCGTGCTCTACGCGACGAGACAGGTCGATGAGCGGGAGGCCAGTGAGGCTGGCCAGCGCGTTGCAGACCGCCACGGTCTCGGCGCCGGGCATGCCGATGACCACGAGCGGCCGGCGGAGGTGCACCAGCGGCGCGTAGCCGTAGTAGGCGTCGGCGTAGGCGCGCTGGGCCTCCAGATCGGGCGGCGGGTCGCGGTCGGGCATCGGGGGCTCCGGCCGAGGGCGCGGTGCGGGCCGCCGGCCCTCGGTGCTAACCGCGCCGGGCGGGGCCGCTCAGCGCGCCGCTTGGACCTGCGCCCAGTCGATGCCGAAGCGCTGCAGGTACTTGCGGAGTCGGTCGGCGTCGTTGGTCGAGGTCTTGAGCAGGCGGCTTTTGGCGAAGAGCGCCCGGCCCGCCGCGCTTTGGCTCTCCGCTTGGGCGCAGACCCCGAGCACATAGGCGAGCTGCACGGCGTCGAAGGGGTCCAGGGCGAGGGCGGCCTCCGGCGACAGCAGCGCCTCGAGCAGGGCCTCCCCGGTCGGGCCCGGCTTTGGGGCGGCGGGCGGCGGTCCCCAGGCGGCCCGCAGGCGGTCCTCCTCGGCGACGACGTCCGGCACGTCGATCCGACCGCTCTCGGCCAGCGTGCCCATGCGCAGGGCCGCGGCGGCGAGGTCCCGGAAGTTGCCAGTCCACCGGGCCTCCGGCGCTCGGGCGAAGGCCAAGAAGCGCGCCCGCGCCTCGCGGTTCATGCTGAGGCGGCGGCCCAGGCCCGCGCCCTGCCGTCGAAGCTCGTGATCGAGGTTGGGCTCGATGTCTTCAGGGCGCTCCGCGAGCCCGGGCAGCCGAAAGGTCCAGGTGTGGATGCGCGCGAGCAGGTCGCCGCGGAAGCGCCCAGCGGCCACCGCCGCGCTGAGATCGAC
>CANHON010000272.1 GCA_947462115.1 Deltaproteobacteria bacterium
GTGCCGGTGGCCGAGACGGTCCGCATGGCGCTGGAGCTGCTGGAGGCCGGCGCCCACGAGCTCGCGCTCGGCGACACCACCGGCATGGGCAACCCCGCGCAGGTGATTGACGTGGTGCGCGCTCTTCAGGACGCGGGCGTGCCGCTGGAGGCCATCGGCCTGCACATGCACGACACCCGGGGCTCGGCCTTGGCCAACGTGCTCGCGGGCTACCAAGCCGGGGTGCGCACGTTTGACGGCAGCGTCGCGGGCGTCGGCGGCTGCCCCTACGCCCCGGGCGCCTCGGGCAACGCCGCCTCGGACGATCTCGTGCAGATGTTTGAGGGCATGGGCGCGCCCACCGGCGTCGATCTCGACCGCCTGGCCGACGCCGGGGTCTTCCTCGCGGAGGCCATCGGCCGTCCGCTCCCGGGCCGCTACCACCGCTACCACCTCGGCGCGGTCGCGGCGGGCAGATCCTCGGCCTGCGCTGCGCCGGCCCGCACCACTGCCTGAGGCGCCTTTGTCGTCTGCATTCCTCAAGGTGGTCAGCGGCGCGCGGGAGGGGCTCAACATCAGCCTCAGCGCCACCGAGCCGCTGATCATCGGCCGCAAGCGCGGCGACCTCATCCTCGACGACCCGCTGGTGAGCGGCGCCCACGCGCAGATCATCCCGCGGGACGACGGTTTTGTGCTCCAAGACCTCGGCAGCACCAACGGCACGATGGTCGAGGGGCGGCTGATCCGCGAGGTGGTGCTGCGGCCCGGCGCCGAGATCAGCATCGGCCAGTCGCGGCTGGTGCTGTTCGTCGGTGCCGAGGAGGAGCCCGCCCCGCCGGACCGCGCCTCGCTGGAGATCGCCTGGCTGCTCGACGAAGAGCTGGTCGAGCTGCGCGGCTCCACCGACCGCACCCGCAGCCCCAACGACGTCATCGACCAAGACCTGCGCCTGCCGCCGGGCCTTCAGGCGGTGGTCGAGGTGGTGGCGGGGGCGGACGTCGGCAAGGTGTTCCGGTTCACCCGCGGAAACGTCACCATCGGCCGAAAAACCGGCGAGGTGCCGCTGTCGGACACCGAGGTGAGCCGCCGCCACGCGGTCATCGAGGTCTTCGGCCGGGAGATGATCTTCCTGCGCGACCTCGGCAGCACCAACGGCACCTACCACAACGGTCGGCGGATCTCGGTGGCGGGCGTGCGGGCCGGCGACACCATCGGCGTCGGAAAAAGCGTGCTCAAGCTGCAAGTGGCGCGCTGAGGCCGCCCACTGGGCCTGCTACTTGATCTGCGACTGCGCCCACCGCCGCCACGCGTCCTTGGCCTCTTGGGGGCTGCGGCCCTCGGCGTAGTCGAAGCCCGCGACCTTGGCCAAGGCCGCCAAGCTGGCCTCCGAGACCGCGGGATCGTTGTCGTCCAGGGCGCGGAGCAGGGCGGGCACGGCGCCGCGGCGGCCGATGCAGCCGATGGCCTCGACGTAGTGCCGGCGCACCCACAGGCTGCTGCCCCGGTAGTAGCTGTCGCGGGCGAACAGGGCCTCGGAGAGGGCGGCCACGGCGGCCTCGTCGCCGATCTGGCAGAGGGCGGCGGCGGCGCTGGCCCGGACGATGATCGCCGGATCGTCGAGCAGGGCGGTGGCCCGCGGGGCGTGCCGGCGCTGACCCAGGTCGCCCAGGGCCTGAACGGCGGCGGCGCGCATGGCGGGCTCGGGATCGGCGATCAGCCCGACCAAGATCTGCTCCGCGCGGTCGCCTTGCACCCGACCGAGGGCGCGCACCGCCACCCACCGCTGCCGGCTGTCGGCCTTGGTGTCGGAGGCCAAGGCGCCGAGCACGCTGAGGTCGGTGGTGCCCCCCTGCACGAGGCGCTCGAAGGCGGCCATGCGGGCGGGCTCGGGCAAGTCGGGATCAGCGGCCTGGAGCAGATCTTCGCGGGTGCCGGCCTGGGAGACGACGGGCAGGGCCGCGGCCAGCAGCAGCAGGGCGAGCCGCAGGGCCCCGAGGGGCGAGGGGGCAGCAGACATTCGGGGAGCTCCAGATGAATGAGGCGTGGCCTACGCTATTTTGGAGAAGGCCACGCCCCACCCCTCGACCGCTGCGCGCTCAGAACTCGTAGGCGATGCGGTACTGCGAGGTGAAGAACTTGCCGTTGGGGTTGAGCCCGAGGTTCTCGAGCGGGACGCGGTTGCTCACCTGGGCGTAGCCGACCTCGGCGCTGAACAGCATGTGCTTCGCGAACTTGTACTTGGCGGCAAAGTCGGCCTCCCAGCCGATCTCCTTCGCGAGCTCCCCGTCGTAGGGCTGCTCGCAGGAGACGCCGTCGTCCTTGCCGCAGCGGATGCGGCTGCCGTCGGGCTCATGCGGCCAGGCGAGCAGGTAGGCGCCGGTGAGCTCCAGGCCCTCGGTCGGCCGGATGCTGGCGTTGGGGAACACGTAGAGGGAGTTCCACACGCCGCCCTGGCTCCACAGGGGGGTGGCGCCGCTGCCCCAGGTGCGGCTGGTCACGCGCGCGAGCACCTCTTCGTAGAGCAGCAGGCCGACGTTGTAGTCGGGGTGCAGGGAGCGGCCGGTGAGCTCGCCGTCGGCCACGTTGGCGTCGCCGCTGGAGAAGCCGGCCTCGAAGATGCCCTGGTAGGCCGGCTTGATGTAGCCGCCGCGGGCCACCCAGCCCCAGATGTTGACGTCCTTGGCCAGCGGGTTGTCGAGCTTGGAGGCCGGATCATAGGTGCCGGGCAAGGCGAGGCCGCTGGACTTGCCGCGGATGTTGAGGACCTCGCCCTCCAAGTAGATGCCCTTCCACAAGAACTTGGTGTAGGCGTCGTAGATCTGCACCCGGCTGTCGGACTCGATCTGCCGCCGGTCGATGGCGTAGGCGCCGAGCGTGAAGTCGCCGGTGCTGCCGAACATCGGCCGGTCCTCGCCCTTGAAAATGGCGAGGTAGACCATCTCCCAGGCGTCGTCCTTGGAGTCCACCCACCAGTCGTCGGTGCGGTTGATGGGGTCCCGGGGCTCGGTGTAGTCGTGGTCGAGGTCGTGGTAGCCGTCGGTGCCGGGGGTCTGGGCGAGGTTGTCGAAGGTGTCGCAGCGCTTGTCATACTCGGGGTTGATCGAGCCGTCGGGCAAGGTCTGGCCGATGTAGTCGCCCACCGAGTCCTTGGTGGCGCACTGGTAGCCGTAGTAGGTCTCGAGCGGATCTTCGACGAGGCGGTCCACGCCCACGGCCATGAACAGCGGGAAGTTGGTCACCCGCTTGCCGGCGATGGTCTGGGCGATCGACACGGGGTTGGTGGCGAAGATCACCCGGTCGAAGGTGGAGCCGTAGTGGTTCTCGCCGAAGCTGTCGTCAAAGCCGTTGCCGGCGTTCGACAAGATGCCCATGCCCCAGTTGCTCTCCTGGCGGCCGACCCGCATCGTGCCGACCGGGAGCTTGAACTCCATCCAGGCGCGCTTGACCATCGGCGCGGCCGTCGAGCGCTGGAAGAAGTCCTGGTTCTGCCCCTCCATCCGGGTGAAGGAGGGGTCCTGCGCGAAGACCGAGGCGGGCAGCAGCGACATGTTGTCGCCGGCGACCACGTCGTCGAGCAGGTCCATCATCATGAAGAACTTGGCGCGGTCTTGGAAGTTGAGCTGGGGCTGCACGCGCAGGCGCATGGACATGAAATTGCCCACGCCGTCCTGCTCATCGACGAGATCGCGGAAGCGGTAGCCGCGGAGCCGGTAGTAGCCCTCCAGCTCAAAGTCGTAGTCGTCTTCGGCGGCCTGGGCGGCGCCGCTGAGCAGGCCGCTGAGGGCCAAGGCGGGCAGGAGGAAGGACATGCGTGCTCCGAGTGTTTTCGCGGATCGGGCCCCGCGGCGGGGCGCGGCTCGCTGGGCGCCTGAGCCTACACCACTCGGGCAAATCGCGGGGCCCGCCCCGCCGGACCGCCGCCCTGGCGCAGCAAAGGCCGACCTGCGCGTGCAGCTCGGCCTTTGGGTGCCGGATCCGAAGGGGGGCGGCCCCCTCCGGCGCGGCGCGGCGGCTTAGAGGCAGCTCGCCGGGTACTTCACGCTGTCGTAGCCGGTGTAGATGTTGCTGATGTTGATGCTGTCACCGAACACCTTCAGCACCGTCTGGCCCATGAACAGGTGACCGCCCGCGCCATCGGCCACGTACATCTCGACCTTCCAGTCGCCGGCCGGGATGTTGATGGCGACCCACAGGCCGTCGGCGGAGGTCTCGGGCTGCTCCCGGTTGGGGAAGCTGTTCACGAAGTACTTGACCACGACGTCATCGGGGATGCTGTCGTCGGCCATGCTCTTCACGACGACCTGGGCGCCTTCGATCGGGCGATCGCCCACGTCGTAGGCGGTGCCCGCCACGGTGCCCTTGGCCGGATCGACGCTGACGCCGAGCAGCGAGGGGATGAGCTGGTAGGTCGTGGTGGACACCGAGTTGAGCTCGTCGGTGCCGGTGGGGCTCGCGCCGTAGACCTGGTGGGCCTCGAAGGTGTTCTTGGTGTCGCCCAGCGCCGGGTCGGTCGCGGTCTTGTAGGTCAAGGGCGTGCAGAAGGGGAGGCTGAGGTTGAGGTTGCCGCCCGCGTCCGAGACGCCGGACACGTCCGGCACCGCCGCCACTTCGTCGCCGGTGTAGAACTCCACGGTGGCGTCGGCCACGGGGGTGTCCTCTTGGAAGTCGAGCACCGCGGCGGCGAGGCTGACGGTGCCGGTCTGGGTCACGGTCTGGGTGAGCCAAGCCGTGGTGTAGCCGGCCTCGAAGCCGGTGAAGTCGCCGATGGGCGCCTTGGTGGTGTTGATGAAGTCGGCTTGGTTGCCGCCGCCGCCGGTGGTGCCGTCGGCCCCGCCGCCGTCGCCGCCCTCCGCGCCGCCGTCGCCGGAGGTGCTGCCGGAGTCATCCGTTCCGCCCTTGTCTCCGCCGCTGCAGGCCGCCGCGAACAAGGCCACCCAAATAAACGTGCGCATGTCTCCTCCCTCGGGCTGACGCGCGCGCGGCAGCCGTCTTGTGCTGTGAAGCGGCTCGCTGGCTGCGACGCACGCGGTCGGTGGCGCGCGCGGCAGGGAGCGGTCCCGCCAGTGTGTCCGATCGCGGCCGCGCTTACAAGGGGGAGGCCCCGCGCGGGCCCCCGCCGCACGCTAGAAGCCGACGCCCTCGCGCACATGGCCGGCGTAGAGCGCCTCGAGCTGCTCGGCCGCCGCCAACAGCTCTGGCGCGTCGCCCTTGGGCAAGGTGGGCCGCAGCACCACATAGAGGTGCCCGCGGCCGCCTTTGCCGGGCAGGCCGCGGTCCTTGATGCGCAGGCGCTGGCCGCCGGTGACCCCCGGCGGGGCCTTGAGGCGCACCGGCCCGTCGGGGGTCGGCACCTCGATGCTGCCGCCGCGGACCGCCTCCAAAATGGTGATCGGCAGGTCCATCACGAGGTCTGAGCCCTCGGCGCGCACCCCCTCGGGCAGGTCATAGTGCACCTCGAGGAGCAGGTCGCCGGGCGGGTGACCCGCGCCACCCTTGCCGCGCACCCGCAATTCGCCGCCCTCGGGGGTGCCGAGGGGCACGCGCACCTTGGCGGTGTCGCTGACCACGTTGCCGTTGGGCTCGGGGCGCAGGTAGTTCACCGTCGTGCTCTCTTGGGCGAGCACCGTGGCGAGCTTGACCGAGAGCCGCACCCGCACGTCATCGCCGCCCTGCACGAAGCCCCGACGGCCCCCGCCGCCCTGGGGGCCCCCGGGCCCGCCGCTGAAGCCGCCGCCAAAGCCCCCGCCGAACATGGAGCCGAGCAGGTCATCCATGTTGATGTTGGCGCCCCCGCCGTATCCGCCGCCCATATTGGAGTAGGCGCGCGCTTGTTCGGCGTTAAAGCCCGGCTTTGTGGAGAGCTCGCCGAACTCATCCCAGAGCTTGCGCTTGTCCTCTTCGCCGATCAGCCCGTAGGCCTGGTTGACCTCCTTGAAGCGGTCGCTGGCGGCCGGATCGGAGTTGAGGTCTGGGTGGAATTTGCGGGCGAGGTTCCGGTACTCTTTCCGGATCTCGTCGCTGGTGGCGCTCTTGCTGACGCCGAGCACCTTGTAGGGATCGCGCATAGGACCTCCGCTTGGCCGCTGCCTAAGCACCGGCCCCCCTGGGGGAAAGGGCGCGCGCCCGGCCCCGCCGCTTCAGCGCGGCTCGCCGCTCACCAATTCGGCCGCCGCGAGCAGGGTCGGCACGGCGGCAGGCCCGAGCGAGTTGGTCTCTTCATAGTGATCGCCGGGGGGCTCCGAGAGGTAGGGGGCGCTCTCGGCGAGCACATAGTCGTAGGGCGGCACGAGGTAGCCGATCTCGTCGTTGCCGAGGCCCAAGATCCAGGCGTGCTCCACGCCGAGCTGGGCCTTGAGCTGCGGTCCGGTGGGCGCGGCGGCGAGGTCGGGCGGCGCCTCGTTGCCCGGGTCCATGAACTGCACCTCGTCGGTGTTGACGCGGCTGCCGTCATAGCCGCCCACAGCGAGCTCGGGGA
>CANHON010000273.1 GCA_947462115.1 Deltaproteobacteria bacterium
CGCCGTTGGCGAAGAAGCCCACCACGCACTGACGCGCCGCCGGGTCGAACAGATCGCGGTCGGGGTGCTCCCACAGATCGCGCTCTCGCCGGAGCACCAGCTCAAGGTAGTCGCCCGCCGAGGCCCCTTCAGGCCACCGACCGCGGGGGATGAAGCCGATGATGCCCGCAATGTCGCACCGCACCAGCTCGCTGGAACGATCGGGGAGACCCGTGTGCTGTATGACAATGCCAGGACGCATCCGCTTTGCCGCTTGGTGGAAGGGAATGGAGCGGCTCCGCCTCCATCCGCTGAGATCAGCCGATGGGAGCGGAGCCGCCAAAATCAACGCGTGTTGATCTTCTCATTGATGGACGAGATCTCTTTGACCCAGGCGTGACGCTCGCGGTGAGGCAAGCCCAGGATGACCTCTCGATCCCAATGGAAGTGGTAGGCGATGAACGCTACCTCCTTGAAGATGTTCTCCAAGGGGTAGCTTACGATTCCCCCAGGCGCCCGAACTCCTTATCGAACTTCGCGCCGCACTCGGGGCAGGTCACTGAGACCGTCGCCTCATCCTCGTTGATCCGGTTGTACATCTCTTCGAGGAACCGGAGGTCGCTCGCGAACAAGTTCTCGATGACCCCGGTGTTGACCTCCTTGAGCGTACCGAGTCGAGTGATCACCCGGCTGAGCAGAACGATGATCAGATACGCCCGGTTGCGCTGCACACGAAGGTCGTTCAGAGGAACGATCTCGTCTTTGGCGTTCGCGAGGCGCATCACGCCCTCCCGATGCAAGGTGCCGTTGGCGTCAACGTACCCGCGCGGGAGGATGAACTCGTACTCGGTCTTCAGTTCCATCAGGCGCGCTCAACCTTCTCGACGGCGAGCTCGACCTTCTCGATGGCCATCGAGGAGGAATCGGCGTCGAGCTCCGGCACGTGCCACTTGCAGGGCCAGGCTTCGTAGAAGTTGTAGCGGGCGACTTCGGACTGGCCGTCCTGGTCGAGGATGATGATCGAGCCGGCGCGCCGGTCGATCTTGCCGTCCTCGATGTTCTTCCGCCACTGCCACAGGTCGTCGGTCGCGGTGTAGCCGCGCTCGAGGACGATGTTGTTGTAGGTGGTGCGGCCCGGCTTCTTGCGGACGACCATGTCGTTGCCCTGCTTGAACTCGACGATCTCCGTCTCCGAGTCCATGCCCGACACGCTCTTGAAGCCACCAACGATCACCTTGTTGTCGTTGATGACGCCCTGGATCTCCAGGAGGAAGTGGTAGGCACCAAACAGCTCTTCGGTCGGCATGTTGCGCTCCTGTTGGAATTGCCGGGGGCACGATGGCGAAGGCCCCCAGCGGGTTTACGGTCTGTGGGCTCAGGTCTCTTCGATGAGACCGCCACCATCCCACTGGCCGATACTGAAGATAACGAACTCGGCAGGCTTGACCGGGCAGATGCCGATCTGGACGTTGACCTGGCCCGCGTCGATGAGGTAGCGCGGGTTGGTCTCGTCGTCACACTTGACGTAGAAGGCCTCGTCGGGGGTCTGGCCGAAGAGGGCGCCGCTGCGCCACACGCGCATCAGGTAGCTGCGCACGTCGCGGGTGAGCTTCTTCCAGAGGGTGTGGTCGTTGGGCTCGAAGACGGCCCACTGGCTGCCGACCATGATGGACTGCTCCACCATGATGAACAGACGGCGCACGTTGATGTACTTCCAGGAAGGATCGCTCTTGGTGGCCAGGGTCCGGGCGCCCCAGACGCGGATGCCGCGGTCCTTGAACTCCCGGATGACGTTGATGCCACGGTCGTTGTAGAGACCCTGCTCGATCCGGTTGATGTTCTGGGTGAGGCCGGTGATGCCCATCACCAGCTCGTTGGCCGGCGCCTTGTGCACGCCGCGCTCGGTGTCCACGCGGGCCATGATGCCAGCGATGTGACCGCTCGGGGGCACGTAGAGCTCGTTCTTGGTGACCTTCTGCAGCTTGCGGCGGTTGGGGCCGCTGACGCTGATGTCCTGGTCGCCGGTGAACCAGCTCGGGCGGGTGATCTTGAGCCAGGGCACGTACATCGCGCCGAAGCCCTTGGCCGAGGCGGGGATGTCCATGTCGCCGTCGGAGACGACGGGCCCATCGAGCACCGCGAAGCGGTCCTTGCGGGTCTCACAGTGCTCCAGCACCTCCTTCTGGTGCTGGAAGGACAGGCCGGGGGCGGCCATCAGGGCGATGTCGTCCACGTCGTCGAAGGCGTAGAGACCGACCTTGTCGGCCTGGTTCTCGCGGATGGAGGAGCCGAGCTCCTGCACGCCCATCAGGTAGACGTAGGACTTGCCGCCGCCGTTGTCGTAGAAGCCGTTGACGGCCGCGACAAAGTTGAAGATCGAGGGCTGGCTGAGCCACTCGCGGAAGCGCTGCTTGAGGGTCTCGTCCTTGCCCAGGGCCTCGAAGACGGCGTCAGCGGCGTCATCGGGGTCGGACATGTCCTCGCCGATGAGGTCAACGAGCTTCTCGGTCTGCATCAAGAATTCAGCGTAGAAGCTCTGCAGCCACCGGAAGAACTCGCCCTTGTTCGTCACCGCCATCGGGGGGACGGAGTACTCGGTGCGGAGCGCGGTGCCCTCGGCGCTCTTGTACTCGAAGCCGTAGACGGCGAGCACATCGGCCGCGGTCTTGGGCTGGGCCTTCTCGAGGGAGAAGGTCTCGTGGAGCTGGTTGAGCAGCTCCTCGACGAGCTGGTCGTTCTCGGTGATGACCTTACCGGCCACGTCGATGATCTTCTCAGAGACTTCGACGGCCTGGGTCTCGTTGGAGAGCTTGACGCGGCCCTTCTGGGTGCCCTTCTCGACCTTGACGGCCTTGGGGCCGGTCTTGGGGAGGCCGTGCAGCTCGAGGTAAGCCTTGACGTCCTTGATGCCGGTGCGCTTGAGGCGGAAGGCCTCGGTCAGCGCCGTCGTGGCGGCGGCGCCGTCGCCGGTCACCTTGCCCGACGCGTCCACCAGCTGGGGGACGACCTTGCCGCGGATCTGGCGCTTGCCGTCGGAGCCCGTGATGGCGATAGCGTCGACGCCCGGCTTAAACGCAAACATGCCGAGGAAGCCCGGAATGCTGGTCGCGACCGAGGCGATGGGCTTGGCCCCGCTATCGACCTCACGGATGTATACGCCTGGGGTATGGTATTCCATGGATTTTCTCAATCCTCCGTGTCAGGCTCGGCGCCATTGAAGCGGCGCGTGAAGTGGGACCGGGGTCCTGGAGGGGACCGCAGGGAGCGATCGGTCTGTGTCGGCCGCATACGCCCTGAGGTCGGGAAGCGCTTGTCTCGCTTCCCCTCCGCCGCCGCGTTGTCCAGACGCGGCAGCCGAATCGAGGTACCCCCAGAGCTTGCGACAAGGGGACCGTCGAGCGCAACCCTGGCGCGGTAAGTCAGGAAGGGACGGTAGGGAGCTTCGTGCAGACTGTAGAGGTTGATGGCGTCACCGACGGTCAAGTCGTCGACGAGGGCAACCGAAACCTTCTCCATTTGAAGATCGTCATGGTCGGTTGAAGCGTCGGGGTCGTAGGCGCGCCCGAGGCTGTCCACCTCACGGCCGTCGGGCAGCTTGAACTTGCGCGGCCGATAGATGAGGTGCGTCGCCTCGTTTAGGCGCAGCAGCGACCAGCCCAGCAGGCGCTCCAGATCGGAGCGGAACTTGCTGTGCGCAGAGATCAGGTAGAAAAGATCCATCATCATCGGCGGGCGGTGGAAAAAGACCTCGCCGCCGTCTTCGGGATCGGAGCCCATGAAGACGGGGGCCTGCCGGAGCCGCTTGCGGTTCTGCAGGTTCTTGTTCTGGGCCACCCGGTACATGTAGACGTAGAGGACCTCTTCCCGATCTTTCGGGGTGAACTTGAGGTCTTCTTCGATGCGCGGCGGCTGCTCTTGGAGGTCGTAGCCGTCGAGCAAGAACTTGTGGAGCGCCTCGGTGGTCTCACCGATGATGTTGACGCCCGACATCGGGCCAGAGAGCGGCGCGAAGATATCGCTCATTCAGCCTCCCCTGCGCGCGTCGGCGCCGGCCAGCCCGCGGTGCGGGGGCGCGGGCGCGCCTCGACCCGGTAGCGCAGCTTGGAGGGCTTGGGGAAGGGCTGGAGCCCCTCGTCGTGCAAAGAGGCGAGCTCGACCTTGAGGCGCACCCGCTCGTCGCGCTTCTCGGGGCGGCGGTTGATCGCGGCGGCGCGGCCAAAAGCGACCTTGGCCAGCGCGAAGGGGTGCTTGACCACCCGGATGAGCTGGGGCGCGTTGACCCAGGACGGCGCGGTCTTGGTGGTGTCGCGGACGGAGTGCCCGATGAGCTCGGCGCCCTCTTTGCCGGCGCGGAGCATGGGGTGCTCACGCAGCACCATCACCCGCTCGGAGCCCTCGCTGCGGCCCATCGCGCGGCGGACCGAGGGGCGCTCCGCATGAAAGCGGTCCCCCAAGATCGGGCGCTCGAGTCGCTGGCTGGGGTCGAACACGGAGGGGCTCCTGGGCGGCTTGAGCAGCGGTGGCTGGTGAGCAGTGGCTCGGGGGCAGTCTAAGCGCGAGGGGGGGTGCAGGACGGGGGCTGACACCGGACGGTAACCAACGGCGGGCCGCTGGGCGGCGATGTCACCGATGATATCGGACGATCGTCGGCGGTCATCCCGCGTTGGCCGCCGCAGCCCGGCGACCTGGGAAGACCATACACGTCAGCGGCGCGCCCGACGGTGTCAGGCCGGTTGCAGCGAATCGAACGTCGAACAGCCCATTGCGGGCGGGTGGTACCCTCAGGGACACCGAGGGCTGCGCGGAGCGGGGCCCCGGCCGGCCACCACCGCGTGCCGGTCGCTTTCTGTCCGGGCGGTCCGCCGACGATCGGATAGACTCCCCAGGCTGCGGAGCACGCCGCGCGCCAGGCGCCGGTCGGTCCCCTCCCCTCGCCCCTCCGTCGCCCCTCCGTCGCCCCGTCTTACCGCCTCCCCTCGCCGAACCGGAGCCCGCCATGCGCGACCAGCAGAAGAACAAGACGGGCCCCGCCGGGCAGAAGACCTTGGTCCGCGGCGGCAAGTCGGGCGCCGGAGACGCCGCCAGCCGGCAGCTCCGGGGCGCCTCCTCCAAGCTCGGCAACGCCGCGCTGGACGAGCGGCTGGCCAAGGCGGCGCCGCAGGCCGCGGTCGCACCCAAGGTCGAGCCGGCGGTCGCGAAGCAAGCGCCCGTGATCGTCGAGAAGGTCGCCGAGGCCAAGGCCACGCCCGACAAGGTCGTCGAGAAGGCCCCCCAGGTCGTCGAGAAGGTCGCCGAGGCCAAGGTCGCGGCGCCCCAGGCCCCAGCAGTGGTGGAGGCCAAGGCGGCCCCGGCCAAGGTCGTTGAAAAAGCACCGGAAGTGAAGGCTGCCGCGGTCAAGGCCCCCGAGGCCAAGGTCGCCGAGGCAAAGGTCGCCGAGAAGGTGCCCGAGGCCAAGGTCACCGAGAAGGTGCCCGAGGCCAAGGTCGCCGAGAAGGCGCCGGCCACGGTCGCCGAGAAGGTGCCGGCCAAGGACACGACCAAGGAGGCGGTCAAGGCCCCCGTGGTGGTCGAGAAGGCGCCCGAGGCCAAGGTCGCCGCCGGGAAGGCGCCCGAGGCCAAGACCGCGGCCGAGAAGGTCACCGCGGCGGCCCCGGCCAAGGTCGCCGAGAAGGCCCCGTCCACCGTCGTCGACAAGGCGCCGGAGTCGGCCAAGAAGGCGGCCGAGGCCAAGGCGCCCGCGGTCGTGGTCGCCGAGAAGGCCCCCGTGGTCGTCAAGGTCGCCGAGGAAGAGAAGGCCGCCCCCAAGAAGGGCACCGAAGAGAAGAAGGACGCCCAAGCCACCGACCTCGACCCCAAGGCCAACGCGCAGCAAAAGGCCCTGCTCGACCACATCTGCGGCCGGGTCAAGGCCATCTACACGGTGCAGCAGGTCGAGCGCGCCGAGATGAAGAACGAGAACCAATGGTTCCGCGACGTCGCGCGGGGGCGCGAGGGCTACCACCTCCCTGATCCGACGCGTTTCCATGAGGCGACGCAGCTCTACCAGCGGGCCGCCAAGGCGCTATGCGCGGGCGACGTCGCCCAGGGCGCCAAGCTCATGGAGAAGGCCATGACGGCGGAGCGCGAGGCGCTCGACAACCTGCCGAAGATGGTGGAGAACAAGCTCACCACCGCCGAGCGCACCGCCCCGGAGGCCCCGGCCGCCCTCGCCAGCGCCGCCACCGAAGTGACGCCCGCCGAGCGCATCGCCATGCCCAAGGAGATGGAGCTCGCGCGGAAGATCTTGTCGATCGAGGACAAGATGGAGCCCACCGCGCCGCTCAAGCACAACAAGAAGCGGTGGTTCTCCGACCTCGAAGAGGACGAAGACGAGAACAACCCCAACAAGAAGACCGGCGAGGCCAAGGGTGCCTAAGCTGCTCTCCGGCGCCCCCGTCGTGCAGACGCTGTC
>CANHON010000274.1 GCA_947462115.1 Deltaproteobacteria bacterium
GATCCCAGGCGAGGGCCAGGGCCTCCCAGGCCGCGGGCAACTGGGGATCCGCGGCCACGGCCGACATCGCGGCTTCGGGGCTCAGCTCGGGCGGGGCAGGGCGCATGGGCCCCCAATAAGCCCGGGCGGGGCCCTCCGGCAAGCCGGGCGCGCGGGGCAGAAGGCGAGCCAGGATCGCTACATCCTGATCCGTATTCCGAGTTCGACAGATCCGTCTATCCATTCCGACAATATCGTTGCGCCGCAAGCGGACCCCGGCTCCCGGCAGGCTCCCGGCCCGGTCGCCGAGGGCTCCCCGGGGCTCCCCGGGGCTCTCCGGGGCTCTGTGGAGCGACAGGGGCCCGCTGTCCGCTCTGTCCGCACAGGCACCGCGAAGGAGCCTTCCGACCCTTGCTCTTGTCATGTCAACGGTTATGCGGGCGGCGCGATCCGCGCGCCTCCGGCGGCTGAGAGGTCTCGCGCCTCGGCCCCCGGACGCTAAGCTCCGCTCCCACGCCACGGTCGGCCGCCGCGGCGATGCGTCCCTCGGGTGTCGATTGCCTCAGACCCTCCAAAGTCGCCTGATCACGCAGCTTGTCCCGGCGATCTTGATCGTCTCGGGGCTCTGGGTCGCGATCGGCAGCGAGGCGGGTCTGCTCACCCGGGCCAAGCAGCACGCCACGCTGGCTGCCTACGAGGCCCGGGCCAAGGCCACCGAGGACGAGAACCTCCGCCTCCGCCGGCTCGTGCGCCGCATGCGCACCGACCCCGTGCAGATCGAGCGGGCCGCCGCCGAGCACCTGCTGGTCGCCCGCCCTGGCAGCGTCATCTACCGCTTCCCGGACGACGAATAGGGGCCAAGAACCCGGATGACGGGGACGCAGCCTGGGTGATCGCTCGACGCAGAGGGCGGCGTGTCGCGCTCAGCCCCCGCCGACGTCCAAGCTCCGGGCCACGCGGAAGCTGAGGTGGTCCGAGCGGCGATCGGCGCTCACCGCGAGGCGCGCCGCGGCCCGGGCGATCCGCGCCGGCTGGTTCCAGGCCCCGCCGCGCACCGCCCGCCGGACCGCCGCCTGCGAGGCCAGCTCTGCGGCCACCGGCACCCCGGGCGTCACCGCCGCCGAGCCCCGCCGGGGCGGCCCCGAGGGCGAGAACACATCGGCGCACCAGTCCTGAACGCCCCCAGCGAGGCCAACCACGCCGTAGGGGCTGCAGTCCACGGCGAAGCTGCCGCTCGCGGGCGGGCCGTCCACGCTCTGGCTGGAGTCTTGGATGCACATGAAGGCCGAGTCTTCGTGGTCGCCCCAGGGGAAGCAGCGCCCATCGACGCCGCGGGCGGCCTTCTCCCACTCCAGCTCGCCCGGGAGTCGAAAGGGGATCCCGGTCTTTTTGCCGAGCCACAGGCTGTAGGCAGCGGCGTCCCCCCAGCGCACCCCGATGACCGGGGCGCCGAGGTCGAGCTGCAAGCCCGCCGCCCGCTTGGGCAAACGAAAGCGCTCAACTCGCGGATCCCACCGATAGAGCTCCTCTTCCTCCGGCTCTCCAGCGGCGCGCAGCCGCGGCAGGCGCTCTCGGGCCGCGTCCATGCCGAGGGTGACAGCCAGCTCGTTGATCCAAGCGATGTAGTCGTGGTGGCTGACCGGTTTTGCGGCGATGCAGAAGGAGGGCACCCACACCCGTTGGCGGGGCAGCGCGCCCGGGGCCTCGGGATCGCCGCCGGACCAGAACCAGCCCGCCGGCACGTAGCGCTCAAAAGGCAGCACCCAGCCCTCTCTTGGCAGGGAGAGCGCCGTCATCTCCGCGCCGCCGGGCACGGTGGTGGTCCAGTCTTGGCCCCGGCGGAGCTGCACCGGGTACCGCACCTGCGCGTAGCCAGGGGCGCTCACCTCCAGCAGGTAGCTGCCGATGCCGAGGCGGTCGGGCAGCGCGTCGGCGGCGACCGGCGCGCCGAGCTCCTGGGGCTGCAGCCGTCGGCCGTGCAGCGCGAAGCGGCTGAGCCGGACGGTGGCGTGGGGCGGAAAGATCCGAAGGTGAACCTTGGCCTCGGCGGCGAGGTAGTCGGAGTGGGTGCCGTCGTCATAGGCCTCGAGCATCGCTTGGTACTCGAGCGCGCCCTTGAGATCGCCCTGCTGCTCGGCGGTCTCGGCGCGGCGCCGGTAGAGCTGGGCGAGCATGCTCCGGGCCTCGGGCAGCTCGGGGAGCTGCTCCAGGGCCATCCGGGCGCGGGTGCCGAGCTCGCGCACGAGGCGCTCGACCTCGCCTTGGAGCCGCTCCGCGCCCTCTTCGAGGGCCCAGGCCGCCTCTTTGACCTCCAGCGAGTCGCTCGAGCGCAGGCCGACCACCGCCGCGCGCGCGCGCTCGCGGGCCCGATCCGCGCGATCTTCCGCTTCATCCAGCTTGGGCCAGAAGGCCCGGGCCTGCTCCACCAAGCTGAGCGCCCGCTCCCGGGAGCGCGCGCCCTCCAACCAGGCGGTGAGCTCCGCGGCCACCGCCGCGCCGTCGGCGTAGCGCTGCGCGGGGTCCAGGCGCATGCAGCGCAGGCAGATCTCCACCAGCGGGGCGGGCGCCGGCACGCGGGAGGGCACCCGCGGGGGCCCCTCTTGTACGCGGGCGAGGATCGCCTGGGCGTCGCCGCGGTAGGGCGCCCGGCCGAACAGCAGCGCGTAGAGCACCGCGCCGAGGGCCCACACGTCGCTGCGCGGCCCCATGCCGTCCCGGTCGCCGCGGGCCTGCTCCGGCGGCATGTAGGCGGGCGTTCCGACCACGACCCCGTGGTGGGTCTGGCTCATGATCGGCGCGAGATCAGCCTCACCATCGTCGTCTTCGTCCCGATCATCGGCCCCGTGGCCGACCACCCGGGCCAGCCCCCAGTCGAGCAGGTAGACCTCGCCGTAGCTCCCGACCATGACGTTGTCGGGCTTGATGTCCCGGTGGATCACCGACTTGCTGTGCGCGAAGCCGGCCGCCTCGCAGACGGTCCGCATGGCCTCGACCGCGCGGCGGAGGGTCCAGCCGTCCTCGGTGGGCACGAAGGCCCCCGCGCCCCGCGCCCGGTGGAGGTTCGCGATGATCTCCCGAAAGGTTCGGCCGTTGATCTCCTTCATCGTCAGGTACCAGCGGCCGTCTGGCAGCCGGCCGATGTCGTAGACCGGCACGATCGCCGGGTGCTCGATCTGCGCGACGATCTGGGCCTCGTGGACGAAGCGGGCCAGCATCACCCGGTCGTTCTGCAGCTCGGGGCGCAGGGTCTTGAGCGCGACGAGGCGCTCCAGGGCGCGATCGTAGACCCGGAGCACCTCGCCGGCCCCGCCGCGGCCGAGCTCGCCGAGCGCCTCGTAGCGACCGGGCTCCGGGCGCGCGCTCACCCGCCAGGATCGCCGCGGATCCACCACCCGCACCCGGCGAAGGCGCTCGGCCCTCAAGGTCTCGGTGGGCGCCGCCTTGTCGAGATCACCGCCCTCTGGCGGATCCAAAGGTCCGACCTTCAGCCCAGCGGGCAGCAGCGGAGGCGCAGGCGGGGCGGGCGTGGACATTCCTCCCTCTTATGAACTTCTCGGCGCCCCGTCGCGCGGCCCCACTCCACGCCCCCCCTCCACGCCCCGGCGCCGCGCACCCGATCCGCGCACCCGATCCGCGCCCTGGGCATCGATGGGGCGCCTCGGCCCCCGCCGGGGATGGGCGGAGCGGCCGCCGCCACGACCGCCGGAGCCACGATGCACGTCTACCGCTGGGATCTCGACAAGACCTACCTGGAGACCGACTTCCACTCGCTGCGCGGCCTGCTCCGCAGCGCGACCGAGGAGGCGAGCGCGAAGGTGACGGCCCCTGGCGCCGCCGCGATCCTCAGCGCGCTCAGCGCCGCTCCGAACAACCGCATCGTGATCGTGTCGGGCTCGCCCACCCAGCTCCGGCCGGTGCTCGAGGAGAAGCTGCGCCTGGACGGTGTTCGCTTCGATCAGCTCGTGCTCAAGGACAACCTCGACAACCTCAAGCGGGGCCGGGTCCGCGCGATCCGCGGGCAGCTCGGCTACAAGCTCCCCCAGCTCCTCGATCTGCGGCTGACCACCGACAAAAGCCTAAAGGAGACGCTTTTCGGCGATGATGCCGAGGTGGACGCCCTCGTCTACTCGCTCTACGCCGACGCGCTCGCCGGACGGCTCACCGGTCGCCAGGTCGCCGCGGCGATGGCGGCGGGCGGCGCCTACCCTGACGAGATCGAGGGGGCGGTGGGCGCCCTCGCGCGATCGGGCCAAGTGGACGCCGTGGAGCGGATCTACATCCGGCTCGCCCAGGGGACCGCGCCCCAGCGCTACAGCCCGCTCGGCGGCCGGGTCGTCCCGGTGCACAGCTGGCTGCAGGCCGCCTTGGTGCTGCGGACCGACGGACACCTCGACGCCGAGGCCGTTCTCCGCTCGGCCGACGCCGTGCTCGCCGCCGGCACCCGCCCGGATGAAGCGGCGGCCATCGTCCAAGACATCGTAAGGCGGGGCTTTGTCCGCGAGGAGCTCGCCCGCGACCAGTCCTGGCCCGAGGAGATGGCGCGCGTCACCCTCCAAAAGCTCGACCGCATCGGAAAAGGCGACCGGGAGCGGCCCAGCGGCCCGCCCGAGGCGCCGATCGACTATCCCGGACTGCTGCGGGCCTGGCACAAGCCGGCCTGAGCCTTCGGGGGCCGCGCCGCCACGGTAAAGGGGGCCGCCGGCCCCACAGGCCGCGCGCCGGAGGCCTCCATGGCGAACACAGCGCACCGCCCACCCACCGCGAGCGTCGCGCCGTGGCTGCTGGGGCTCAGCGGCTGGCTCAGCGCCGCGACCGCCCAGGCCTCTCCGCCCAGCGCCGCCGCCACCCTCGACCCGAGCGGCGCCTACACCCTCGTGCTCAACGTCCAGCAGGCCTGGCTCTCGGCCGAGATCAGCGTCGCAGGCGGCGAGACCGTCGAGCTCGGCGCCACCCCGGTCGGGGCCGTGCTGGAGCTCGAGGGCAGCACCACCGCCACCGGACCGCTGTGGATCGTCGTCCGGGCCGCCATCGACGACGAAGACGGCGTGACCTGGACCTTCTCCGTGGACCCGCAGCTCCTGCCGGCCCCGCAGCCGGCGCTGGAGGGCCGCCTGCCGCCCCGGGCGCGCGGCCGCGACGGTCGGTGGCGGGAGTGAGCGGCCGCCCGGAGGGTTCCGCACAGGTCGCGGACCTCGCCCCGCTCAGCGCCGACGAGCTCGCCGACATTGAAGACCTGGCGCACGATCTCGGCAAGTACATCCGCTTTGACGCGCGGTGGGAGGGCCCAGAGGCCCCCCTGGAGGCACGCTGGCTGGCCCGCCGCCGGGATCTCTACGAGACCAAGAAGGGGCAAGACACCGTAGAGGACGCCTTCTCCATCTGGGAGCGGGCTCGCCCCTCGCTGGCCGGCGGCCTCGGCGCGGCCCCGAGCGCAGCGCGGGTGACCGAGGCCATGGCGACGCTGGCCGAGGCCGCGCCCGCCTTGCTGGGGCCGCCGCCGGCCGAGGCCGAAGTGCTGCTCGCGGCGATCGACGCCGGGACCACCGCCGTGCAGGAGGGCCTGCGGGCATGGCGGAGCTGGGCCCGGGCCCAGCGGGGAGGGGAGCATGGCGAAGCTGCTCGTAATTGACGACCAGGAGCGGACCTTCCGCTTGTGCCAGCGGGGGATGCCGGAGCACAAGTGGCTCGGCCCGGCCCGCGGCTGGGCAGAGGCCGAGGCCCTGCTCGCCGCCGAGGAGCTGAGCCTCGACGCCGTGCTGCTCGACCTGCACTTTGATCTGCCGGCCGAGGCGCTGCTCGGGCTCGCGCCGGAGCCCAGCCCCGAGGCCCTGCGAAGGGCGCGCCAGCATCAGGGTTTTCACATCCTCGACGCCATCCGGTCCCGTTGGCAAGAGCTGCCGGTCCTGCTGATGACCGCCCGGGGCGAGGGCCTGGAGCGGGCCGCCGACCGCCACCAAGCCGAGGAGTACACCTACTTTCTCGACGACGAGGACCTCGACGCCCAGTCGCTCCGCGCGATGGTCCACAACGTGCTGGAGGCCCGCCGCGGCGCCGAGCGCGACGGCCCCGTCTACTGGGGGCGCACCACCGCGGCCCGGCGGGCCCGTCAGCGGCTGGAATTGCTCGCCCGGGGACGGCTGCCGGTGGTGCTCGGGGGCCCGACCGGCACCGGCAAGTCCCTGATCGCAAGGCACTTCATCCATCCACGCAGCGGGCGCAAGGGCCGCTTCGTCGCGGTGGATCTGAGCACCATCCCGCGTGACCTCGTCGCCGCGCACCTGTTCGGCGCGGCCCGCGGGGCCTACACCGGCGCCATCACCGACCGAAAAGGCGCCTTTGAAGAGGCAGACGGCGGCACCCTGTTCCTCGACGAGATCGGCGAACTCCCCTTGGCGATGCAGCCTAAGCTGCTCCAGGTGATTCAAGAAAAAACCATCCTCCGCCTTGGC
>CANHON010000275.1 GCA_947462115.1 Deltaproteobacteria bacterium
AGCGCCGCCGACCGCGACGAGCTCATCGAGCAGCTCCGGGTGACCCTGCTCCACGAGATCGGCCACTTCCTCGGCCTCGACGAAGACGACCTCGCCGACCGCGGCCTCGACTAAAGCGGCGGTCGGCGCGGGCGCCGGGCCCTACATCAGGCCAATCTCGCGGAGGCGCTGGGCCAAAAAGTCGGCGCCGGTGATGTCCTCGGGCGGCGGCGGGAAGCCCTCGCCCTTGCAGGCCTCGAGCACGCGCAGCACGGCGTCGGGGCGCGGGTGCACGAAGAAGGGCATCGAGAAGCGGGCGCTGGCGTCGTCGTCGGGGTTGACCACGCGGTGGGTGGTGGCGGGCAGCAGGCCGTTGGTGACCCGGCTGAGCATGTCGCCGACATCGGCCACGATCTCGCCGGGCTCGGCGTTCACCGCCATCCACTGGCCGTCGCGGCGCAGCAGCTCAAGGCCCGCGGCCGTCGAGGTGACGAGCAAGGTGATGAAGTTGATGTCCTCGTGGGCGCCGGCCCGCACCGCGCCCGGCACCGCGTTGAGCTGGTTCATCGGCGGGTAGTGCAGCACGCGCAGGATGGTGTTGCCGTAGTCGGTCATCTCGCGCAGGTGGTAAGGGCTGAGATCGAGGTACTCGGCGATGCACTCCAGCAGCTGCTTGCTCACGCCCTCCAGCGCGCCGTACATGCTGAGCATGGCCGCGCGGAAGTCCTCGGCGCCCTCGGGCCAGAGGTTGTCCTGGTACAGGGCCTTGTACTTGTGGCCCGCCGGCAGCTCGCGCCCGACGTGCCAGAACTCCTTGAGGTCCGGCTTGGGGCTGTCTTTGGCGTGCTCAGCGCCAAAGGGCGTGTAGCCCCGCTGCCCGGCGCCGTTCTTGACGATGTAGGTGGCCTTCTCGGCCTCGCTCCGCGCGAAGAACCGCATGCCGGCGGCATAGGCGGGATCGACCAAGGCGGGCCCGACCCCGTGGCCGCGCACCCGCACAAAGCCGTACTCCTTGAGGGCGGCCCCCAAGGTGGCGGTGAAGCGGGCGCGCAGCGCGTCATCTCCCGCGGAGAGGTCGGCCAGATCGACCACCGGGATCTCGCCCTTGAGCACCGCACCGCCGTTCCCGTTCGCGCCCATGCCGCCTCCTCGGGGAGCGCCCTCCCCGCCCGTTCAGGCTCGTCTCCGCCGCACCGAGCGCGCAGCGTCTTCAATTCATCCAGATCGGCGCGCGGAGCCCCGTCCGCGCCGGCGCGCGGTATCCGAGCGGCCCGCGGGCCACCAGGGCGGGCGCGGCGCGGCGGCCCCGCAGACCTGACCCAGCGCAGGCGCTCAGGGGGCCGGGGCCGGCGGCGCGGCGGGCGGGGCCGGCGGGGCGTCGGACAGCGCGCGCGCCAGCGCCGCCAGCGCCACAGCGCCCTCCTGAAGGGCCACCGGGTCGATCTTGTCGAGGGTGTCGGCCCAGGTGTGGTGCACGTCAAAATAGGCCGAGTCATCGGGGAGCAGCTCGGCGATGAGCACGCCGTGGTCCAGCATCGGCCCGATGTCCGCGCCGCCGCCGCCCGACTCCACCGGCAGGCCCACCGGCGCCGCCGCCGACCGCAGCCACGCGAGCTGCGCCTCGCTGCCGGTGGCGGACCAGGCCCGCGGCCAGCCCGCGCCGATGTCCGACTCGATGGCCGCGACGTGCCGCTCGCCGCCGTGCTGCGCGGCGTACTCCACGCCGCCCCGCAGGCCATTCTCCTCATTGGTGAACAGCACCACCCGCACTGTGCGCGCCAGCGGCGCCGGGGACGCGGCCAGCAGGGCCAGCGCCGCCATCGCCTGGGCCACGCCCGCGCCGTCGTCTTGTGCGCCCTGCCCAACGTCCCACGAGTCGAGGTGAGCGGCCAGCACGATGATCTCGTCGGGGCGCTCGGCGCCCGGCAGCTCGGCGATCACGTTGTGGCTCAGCGCCTCGGGCAAGGTCTCGGCCTCCATCTCCAGCCGCACCCGGACCGGGACCCCCCGCTCGATCAGGCGCCGCAGCCAGGCGCTGTGCTCGGTGGTGATCGCGGCGGCGGGGATCGGCTGAACCCCGGGATCGAAGCGGGTTCCGCCCGTGTGGGGCGTCGAGAGGCTGCGGGTCGTGACCGAGCGCACCAGGGCCGCCACCGCGCCGGCCTTGGCCGCCGCCTGCGGGCCCCGTCCACGGGCGCCCACCGCCGCACCATAGGCGTCGATCGACCGATAGACCCCGGTCGTCTCTTCGGGACCGCGCATGGGCACGTCAAACAGAACGATCTTACCCGCCACCTCCGGGCCGAGGCTGTCGACATCCACCGCCAGCACCACCTCGGCTTCGAGGCCGGGGGTGCCGCCGGAGCCGCCGAGGCCCAGCATCGGCAAGGCCATCGGGTGCGGCGCGGTCACCCAGGCCTGCTCCCGACCCCGCCGCCACACCGGCACCTGCACCGGCTCCAAGCGCACCTGCGCGCCCGGGACCGCGCGGAGGGCGGCCTCGGCCCACAGCACCGCCCGCTCGAGGCCGGGGCTGCCCGCGAGCCGGTGGCCGATGTCGTCGCAGAGCGGCGTGAGCAGGCGCATCGCCGTCGGCTCGGCCCGACCGGCGTCGATCAAGGCCCGCAGCGGACCCACGGCCCCGGCCCCGATGGGCGCGCGGCCCGCGGCCGGCAGCGCCACCTCCGGCACGGATCCCTCCGGCGTTGTAGGCGGTTCGGTCGGGGCCTCGGGCGGCGCCTCGGGCGGCGCGTCCGGCTCCAGGGGCTGACGGGCGCAGGCGGCGAGCAGCAGGAGGCCCAGCCCCACCAGCCGCGCCTTCGGTCGATCCTCAGCCGTCGAGCGGCGCTCTGGTCTCATCATCCCCTCCCCTGCCCCGCGGGGCCGGCCTCAGCTGCGGGTGAGCAGGCCCGCCTCGCCCTCGAGGTGGTGGCTCAGGTTGAGCTGCACGAGGCTGCGGCGCGCCCCGCTCACCCGCAGGCGCGTCAGCCCGGAGTTGAAGAGCACGAGGTTGATCTCAAAGGAGACCACCGGGCTGAGCCCGAGCAGGCTGCGGCAGACCGCCGAGATCACCCCGCCCGAGGTGAAGACCACCGCCCGCTCGCCCTGGCCGAGGCCGGCGCAGAGGGCGTCGAGGCCCGCCACCACCCGCTCGTAGAAAACAGCGTAGGGCTCGTTGTACTCGTGGGCGTGGGCTGGGTCTGCCCAGCGGGCCATGGCCGCGGAGAAGAAGCTCGGGATCACCCCGGGGCTGGTGGAGTGGCCGAGCCCGGCGGCGAGGCCGACGCGGATCACCTCCTGGTGGTCAAACTCGTTCCACCGGGGGTCGAGCTGCAGCGGCGGGGGCCCCTCGAGGCTGGGCAGGGCCGCCGCGGCGCTGAGCTGGTGCCGGCGCATGGTGCCGCTCCAGGCTTGATCCCACGCTACCGCGCCCTGCAGCGCCGGGCCCACCCGGGCGGCCTGCCGCAGCCCGAGCTCGGAGAGCCGGTCGTAGTCGCCCATGACGTCGCCGGCCTGCCCGTGGCGGACCAGGGTGAGCTCCCCCATCATCCCTCCCCCCGTCGATCGAGGATGCCGTGGCAGCGGCCCTCCAGGTAGACCGCGATGTCACCGAAGGCCGCGAAGGCCGGGTTGCGGGTCTGGCCGAGGGTGAACCGCAGCCAGATCTGCTGCAGGATGGTCGCGAGCCGGAACAGCCCGTAGACCTCGTAGAAGTCGGTGTCGGGGATGGGCTGGCCCCGGCGCTCCGCCACCAGCGCCCAGACCTCGGCCCGGCGCAGCATGCCCGGCAGGTGGGTGGGCTGGCGGCGCATCATGTGCATCACGAGGTCATCTTCGGCCTCGACCCAGTAGGCGAGGCTGGCCCCCCAGTCCATCAGCGGGCAGCCGACGGTGGCCATCTCCCAGTCGAGCACGCCGCGGACCGGGTGCGGCGGATGAACGTCCAGCACCACGTTGTCGAAGCGGAAGTCGCCGTGGATCAGGCTCGCGCCGGCGTCCTCGGGGCAGCGGGCGTCGAGCCAGGCCATCACCCGCTCAAATGGCGCGCAGCCCTCCGTGTGGGCATCGCGGTAGCGCTGGCTCCAGCCGTCGATCTGACGCCGGGCGTAGCCGGGGCCGCGGCCCAGGCCCTCGAGGCCCGCCGCGGAGACGTCCACGGCGTGCAGGTCGAGCAGGGCCTCGAGCACCGACAGGCAGAGGGCGCGGGCCTCGGCCGGGTCGAGCGAGAAGCCGGCGGGCAGGTCACCCCTGAGGATCATCCCTGGGATCCGCCGCATCAGGTAGAAGGGCGCGCCCAGCACCGCCGGGTCTTCGCAGGCCGCCACCACCGCGGGCACGTGCGGGTACACCGGCCGAAGCGCCTGGAGCACCTTGGCCTCGCGCAGCATGTCGTGGGCGCCCCGGGCCCGCTGCCCGCGCGGCGGCCGCCGGAGCACCAGCTCCTGATCGGGCCAGCGGAGCAGGTAGGTCAGGTTGCTGGCCCCGCCGGGGAACTGGGCGACGGTCGGCGTCCCGTCGAGCTCGGGGGCTGCCTCGCGCAGAAAGCCCACCAGCGCGTCAACATCGAAGGCGTCTTCGGCCCGCACCGCCCGCCCCTGGTCGAGCAGGGCTTCCCTGCCGCTCATCGCCCCTCCGCTCATCGCCCCTCCGACCGCCGCTCGGCTTGGCGGGCGAGCTCGACCCGGGCGACGAGGCCGCGGTGGACCTCGTCGGGCCCGTCGGCGAGGCGGAGGATGCGGGCCTGGGCGTACATGGCCGCCAGCGGCAGATCGTCGGAGACGCCGAGGCCGCCGTGCACCTGAATGGCCTGGTCGATGATGTCGCAGGCCAGGGTGGGCGCCACCACCTTGATGGCGGAGATCTCCGAGAGCGCGGAGGAGACGCCCTCGTGATCGATAAGCCAGGCGGCCTTCAGCGTCAGCAGGCGGGCCATCTCGATGCGGATGCGGGCGTCGGCGATGATGTCGCGGTTGCCGCCGAGGTTGACCAGCGGCTTGCCGAAGGCGACCCGGTCGCTCGCCCGATCGCAGAGCAGGGCCAAGGCGCGCTCCGCCGCCCCGATGCAGCGCATGCAGTGGTGGATCCGGCCGGGACCGAGCCGACCTTGGGCGATCTCGAAGCCGCGGCCCGGCCCGGCGATGAAGGCCGAGCGCGGCAGGCGCACGTTGGTGAACTGCACCTCGCCGTGCCCATAGGGTGGGTCCTCGTCGCCGAACACCCGGAGCATCCGCACGACCTCCACGCCGGGCGCGTCGCGGGGCACGAGCACCATGCTGTGCCGGGCGTGGCGGTGGGCCTCGGGGAAGGTCAGGCCCATAAAGATGAGCACCCCGCAGCGGGGGTGGCCGACCCCGGTGCTCCACCACTTGCGCCCGTTGAGGACGACGTGGTCGCCGTCAATCTCGGCCGTCGCCTGCATGTTGGTGGCGTCGGAGGAGGCCACCGCCGGCTCGGTCATGCAGAAGGCGCTGCGCAGCTCGCCGCGCAGCAAGGGGGCGAGGTACCGCTCCTTCTGCTCGGCGCTGCCGTAGCGCTCCAGCACCTCCATGTTGCCGGTGTCGGGCGCGTTGCAGTTGAAGACCTCGGGCGCCAGCAGGCTGCGGCCCATCCGCTCGGCGATGTGCGCGTAGTCAACGACAGAGAGGCCGCTCTCGGAGGGCAGGAACAGGTTCCACAGCCCCGCGGACCGGGCCTCGGCGCACAGGGCGTCGATCTCCGGCAGGACCACCCAGGGGTCCGGCAGGGCGCGCTGGCGCTGGATGAGCTCCGCTTCGATCGGCAAGATCCGTTCGTGGATGAAGCGCTCCACCTGCTCCAGCACCGCCCGCGCGCGGGGGCTCACGCTCAAGTCCATCGGTCCTCCTCGCCGGCGCGCCCGCCGGTCTGCCTGCCTAGCACGCGCGGGCCGGGCTCCGGGCCCACCAGCCCGAGAACAACGTCCAGCGCGACGTCCTGACTCAGCGGAGCAGCTCCGCCGCGCCCTCGGCGAAGGGGCGCATGCGCAGGCCGGTGGCGGCCTCCAACGGGCCGGGATCGGCGAGCTCATCGGCGTCCACGGCGTCAATCAGCTCGGGGTCGAAGTTCGGCTGACGGCGGGCCAGGGCCACGAAGACCGCCTTGGGGACCGGCAGCAGCCGAGGCCGACGCCCCGCCGCCGCCGCGAGCGCCGCGATGATCTCCCGGAAGCTCAGCGCCGAGCCGCCGCCAGCGTCAAAAGCCACCCGCGGGGACGGCCCCGCCATGCAGGCCAGCATCGCCTCGGCGAAGTCCCGCACGTGGATCGGCTGGCGGCGGTAATGCCCGTCGCCGATCAGCGGAACGACCGGCGACCAGCGCACGAGCCGCGCCAGGGTCTCGAAGCTCTCTCGGTGGGCGGGCCGGTGCGACAGCAGGCGCGGGCCATAGGGCGCGCTCGGCCGCAGGA
>CANHON010000276.1 GCA_947462115.1 Deltaproteobacteria bacterium
GATGGGCGCGGCGGCGCTGCTCCGGGCCTTCGGCTGAGCAGGCGCCGCCGGGCGACCTACTCGAGGTAGGTGTAGCCCTCGAGGCCGCGCTGGAACATGGTCACGAGCTGGGCGGACTCTTGCACGGAGATGTCCGAGCGCTTCACCGCGGCCTCACAGGCGCTGCGCACCCGGCGCATCAGATCGCGGCGGCTGTACTGCACGTAGTCGAGCACCTCGTTGACCGTATCGCCCTCAACGACGTGCTCCAGCCGGTAGCCGCCGCCCTCTTGCAGGGTGACGATGACCGCGTTGGTGTCGCCGAACAGGTTGTGGAGATCGCCGAGGATCTCCTGGTAGGCGCCGACCATGAAGGCCGCGAGGAAGTAGGGCTGCTCGTCCACGAGGGGGTGCAGCTCAATGACCTTCTTCACGTCGTGCAGGTCGATGAAGCGATCGATCTTGCCATCGGAGTCGCAGGTGATGTCGGCCAGCACGGCGCGGCGGGTGGGCTTCTCCTTGAGGCGGTGGATGGGCACCAGGGGGAAAAGCTGGTCCACGGCCCAGGAGTCCGGCATCGACTGGAAGACCGAGAAGTTGCAGAAGTAGGTGTCGGCCAAGGCCTCCTGCAGGGTCTCGAACTCGTCGGGCACATAGTCGAGCTTTTGGATGACCTTGGCGATGCGGCCGGTGATCTGCCAGAACAGGGCCTCGGCCTTGGCGCGCTGGCGCAGGTCCAGCAGGCCGAGGTTGAACATGTTGAGGGCCTGCTCGCGGTCGCCGAGCGCGTCGTGCCACGCGGCCTGGTAGTTCTTGACCGTGATGCCCTCGGTGATGGTCTCCTTGAGCTCGTGCAGCACGTCGGGGTCGTCTTCGGCCACCTTGATGTTGGCCTCGGCCGTGGGGTGCTCGCTGACACCCAGCACGTTGAAGACCAGCACCGCGTGGTGGGCGACCATCGCGCGGCCGGACTCCGTCACGATGTCGGGCTGGGGCACCTCGGCCTCTTCGCAGGCCGACTTGACCGCCGCGACCACGTCGTAGGCGTACTCTTGAACCGTGTAGTTGACGGAGCTGTCGAAGTTGGTGCTCGAACCGTCGTAATCGACGCCGAGACCGCCACCGACGTCCATGAACTTCATGTTGGCGCCGAGCTTGAACAGCTCGACGTACATGCGGCTGGCCTCCTTGAGGGCCATCTTGAAGCTGCGGATGGCGCTGACCTGGCTGCCGATGTGGAAGTGCAGCAGCTGCAGGCAGTCGAGCATGCCCTCGGCGCGCAGCAGATCGACGAGATCGACCATCTCCTGCACGGTGAGGCCGAACTTCGCCTTGTCGCCGGTGCTGGCCTCCCAGCGGCCGGCGCCCTTGCTCGCCAGCTTGGCGCGGACGCCGAGGTAGGGCTTGATGTTGTGCTTGCGCGCCACGTTGAGGCAGGTGCGCACCTCAGAGAACTTCTCGATGACGATGATCGGCCGGCGACCAAGCTTTTGGGCCAGCATCGCCGTCTCGATGTACTCCTCGTCCTTGTAGCCGTTGCAGATGATGAGGGCGTCGGGGTCGTCCATCATCGCGAGCACGACGAGGAGCTCGGGCTTGCTGCCCGCCTCCATGCCGAGGTGGTGCGGCCGGCTGAAGCGCACGATGTCTTCGACGAGGTGCCGCTGCTGGTTGACCTTGATGGGGTACACGCCGCGGTAGGTGCCGCCGTACTCGTACTCCTTGATGGCCGTGTGGAAGGCGCCGGCCAGCATGTTGATGCGCTGCTCGAGGATGTCGGGGAAGCGGATCAGCAGCGGCAGGCCCAGCTCGCGGGCCTGAAGGTCGTCTACCAGCTCTTTGAGGTCGGCGTGGACGCCGGTGCCGGCGGGCGCGATCTCGAGGTTGCCCTTCTCGTTGATGCGCAGGAACTCGCGCCCCCAGTTGGGAATCCCGTAAAGCTCGGCGCTGTCGTTGGTGTTCCATCCACGCATTTCGTTGGGACCTCCGGGGCACGGGGCGCGAGGGGCGCGCGGGGGGCGAAACGGCGAGCGCGGGGCGCGCGATCGTTGGGGGGCGAACACACCACGGCCTGTGGCTGCGCGCGGCGCACACTAACCACAGGCACCCCTCAGGCGAGGGCGCTGCGTGACAACAGAGAAACAACGAGACCGACGTGCGGCACGTTGTTTTCGACCTGGGATGGGGGAGGGCGCTGGCGGGGGCTCAGCGGCCGTACTGCAGCACGGTGCCGCTCTGGGGGTTGTGGAAGCCCCCGGCGCAGAGCAGGCCGATGCTTCGGGCCAGCTCGCGGGCCCACTCCTCACCCTTGGCGCCGTCGCCGCTGCAGACGATGCGGGTGTCGGTGGCCTTGAGCAGGCTGAGCCAGGTCTCCCCCTCGGGGGAGGTGTGGGCGGCGGCGACGAGGTTGGCGAAGGCGCCCTCGCTGGCGCGGCTCACCTGCACCTGCACGGTGTGGGCGGCGCCATCGACCTTGAGCGTGAGGGCCGACAGCTCGTCAATGGGCTTGTCGGCGTCGATCTCAACCCGCCAGCCGCGCGAGGACAAGGCGCGGGCCACGTCCTTGGTGGGGGGCAGCTTCTCCTTCTTCAGGAAGGCGTGAAATTCCTGGGACATGCTTCGCTCCGGCGGGCCCTGGTCGCCTCTGCGGCGGGGCAGCGTGGGGGATGGCGGCGGTCTGCGGCGGCCTCGTTGCGCGGCGCCTCGGTCGGCGCGGGGGTCTATCCTGGCGCGGCGGTCGCGGCCGGTGCGTCAAGGCGCGCTGGCGATCGCCCACTGTCGCCCTTGGGGGCGCTCCGGCGCTGGCGCGGCCTGCTCGGGATCGATCCGCTCCAGTGCGCCCTTCCAGGCGGCGAAGCTCCCGCCGCCCGACACCGCCTCGATGGCGGCGAGGCCCGTGGCGCTGCCACCTTGGGCCAGCCGCCACTCCACCCAGGCCCAGCGCGCCGAGGTCGGTCGGACCTCCGCCCGCCCGTGCAGGCCGCGCAGCCCCTTGTTGAGCCGATCCAGGCGGGCCTCCACGGCCTTGATCCCGGCGAAGGGGTCGTTGACCATCGGCGTGTTTCTTTTGGGGACGAAGGGGGCGATGCCCAGCGACACCGGGTGGATCTCCGCCATCTTTGCGGTGAAAGCGATGAGCTCGTCGATGTCTTCGTCGCCCTCGTCGGGCACGCCGAGCATCATGTAGACCTTCACCACCTTGTAGTCGTGCTCGCGGGCCCGCTCGGCGACGGTCAGCAGGTGGGCCTCGGTGGTCCCCTTGCTCATGCTCCGGCGCAGGCGCTGGCTGGCCGCGTCGCTGGCCACGGTCAGGGTCTTGTAGCCGCCGAGGCGGAGCAGCCGGGCGATCTCGGGCTTGAGGGCCACCCGATCGGCCCGCAGGCTGCTGACGCCCACCTCGCGGCCGCTCTCGATGAGCTTGGCGAGCAGGCTCGGCAGGCCGGGGTGGTCGGAGATCGCCGCGCCCACGAGGCCCACCCGGCGCGCCTGCTCGGGCACAAGGCTGAGCACGTCGTCGGCCCCGACGAGGCGCATGCCGCCGTTGGTGCTCCGGCGCATCACGCAGAAGGTGCACTGGCGGTGGCAGCCCCGCTCGCCCTCGATCAAGAACATGTCGGAGAGCTCGGCCTCGGGCGCCAGGATGTGCCCGCGGGCCGGCAGGTGCAGGTCGCTGGCCTTGGCCACCGCGGGCAGCGCCTCGCCGTGGCGGGCGGGCACAAAGCCGCCGGGCAGCCCCGCCACCCGGTCGAGGAAGGCCTCGTAGGGCTGCTCCAGGGCCGCCTCAAAGACCTCAGCGACGTGATCTTCGACCTCACCCATCAAGATGACGTCCACGAAGGGCGCCGCCGGCAAGGGGTTGGAGAAGGTGAGCGGCCCGCCGAGGATGATCACCGGGTCTTGGGGACCGCGGTCGGCCCGCAGCGGGGGCACCCCAGCGAGCTGAAGGGCCTGCACCAGCCCCGCCAGCTCGAGCTCGTAGGCGAGGCTGACGCCGATGACCGGGAAACGCCCGAGCGGGGTGCGCGTCTCGTAGGTGGGCAGGCCCTCGCGGTGCTTGCGTGCCAGCTCCACATCATCCGGTAAAAAGGCGCGCTCTGCCGAGATGCCGTGGTCGCGGAGCAGCTGAAGCACCCACTGGAAGCCGAGCGAGGACATGCCGGCGCGGTACGGCGAGGGGTAGAGCATGGCGACCCGCGGGCCGCCTTCGACGAAGCGCCCGCCGCGCTCCTGGTCGAGCCGGCGCGCGATGTCGGTGAGCTGGCCGGCGGCGGCGGGCTTGGCTGCGCCGCGCGGCGCTCGGGCCCCGCGCTCGGGGGCGCGCTTGGCGCTGCGGTCGGGGCTGCGGTCGGGGCTTCGCGACAAGGGGGCTCCAGGCGGGCCGAGCGGCAGGCCCAGGCCGACCTAACGTGCATCGGCGGCCCGGCCTGCCGGGTCTTGACCTGTCCAGAGCGGTCGTGGACTGGATAGTGGGGCAGCGCCGTTGCACGGGCGCGCCGCGCGCCAGCCCGCCGGCCCCCGAGGTCCCATGCTCTCCCCCTCCGCTCCGTCCGCCTGCCCCGCCGCGCGCCCCCGCTGGGCCCGCCGCCTCGCCGCGCGCCTCGGGCTCGTGATTGGCGTGCTGGTCGTTGGCCTCAGCCATGGCGCCAAGGCCGCCCCGCAGGACGCCGCGCCGCCCCTGCCCGGGGCCGTGGCGCCCAAGGTGGCGACCCAGGCGCTGTCCTACACGCTGCGCATCGGGGACAAGGTCGTCGGCAAGCGCGAGGTCAAGGTCCGGCACGTGCCAGGCCCCACGCTGGAGTCCGAGGGGACCCGCATCATCGAGAGCTGGATCGACGTCGAGGCCGAGATCGCCGGCCAGCAGGTCAAGGTGCGCCAGCGGGCCACGGCGCGGGCCAGCGGCGGGCGGCTCAGCTTCACCTCGGTCAACGATGAGAACGGTCGGGTGAGCGAGGTTCAGGGCAAGCGGCTCGGGGACGGCCGCTGGCTCATCAACATCGTGGACCGCACCGGCGCCCGCTCCTTTGAGTACCGCAAAAGCCAGGTCGACCTCTGCACCCTCGACCTGCTCGATCCCGAGCTTCACCGACGCCTCACCGACAAAAGCACCGCCCGCGTGCTGCTCGTCGAGACCGGCGATGTGCTGGAGGGTCCGGCCAAGGACCTCGGCGAGAGCACCCTCAAGGTGGGCGCCACCGAGCTGCCGGTCACCCGGGCCACCTTCACGCCGACCCAGGGGCGCCTCACGATGGACTGGAACCTCGAGGGCCTGCTGGTGGCCTATGAGATCGGGTTCATGGGCCAGCGCATGAGCGCCACCGTCACGGCCCCGCCCGACGCGCGGGTCTGGGGCGAGGTCTCGGTGCCGCTGCGCTTTGGGGCGGGCGTCGAGGTCGGCGAAGACGAGCTCTGAGCCCCCGCGGCTCAGGGCAGGGGCGCGCTCCAGTCCTCGGCGAAGAAGGCTGCGCAGGGATCGGCCGCAGTCCGCAGCGCCGCCTCCCGCTCAGCGCAGGCCGCGTCGACCTGGGCGTCGCCGCGCCGCCGGCCTTCAGCGGCGCGGGCCAGCAGGCGCTGCTCCCAGGCCCAGGTGTCGCAGGCGTCCAAAAAGCCCTGCTCGTCGTTGTAGCCGGCGTCCTCCCACGCGGGGCTGGAGCCGGGCGCCTCGGTCAAGCAGGCGCCGTAGGCCGCCGCGGCCTCGGTGCACATTGGGGCGCAGGCCGGATCGGGGCCCGGCCCGCAGCCCGCGCCTGCCACGAAGCAGAGCAGCGTCAGGCAGCTTTGTTTCATCAGTAGAACGCGAGGCTGGTGGGGGCGAGGCGGGTGGCGATGGGCGCGCCCGCGTTCCGCAGCGCGCAAGCAGCCGGATCGACGACATGAACCCCGGGCTGGTCATTGTCGGGGTCGGTCCACCCCCAGTGGCTCGTGAGCCAGACCTCTCCGGCGGCGTTGGCGGCGGCGGCGTTGATGAAGCCAGCGCTGTTGAGGAGGCGCTGCGGCGGGCCCCCGTCGAGGCCGACGCAGTCCACGACGCTCTCGTAGGACTCGGTGTAGCGGGTGAAGATGGCCACGCCGCCCGCGGCCGCGAGCGGGCCCACCGAGGGCTCGCCTTCGGGCGAGGCCAGGATCAGCCGCAGCGGCTCCGCGCCGCTGTCGGCCTCGATGGTCGTGTCGAGCCGGTAGAGTCCGGCGGGGAGGGCCGGGGGCTCGCCGCTGCCGGGGGTGGACGCTTCGCTGGCCACCCAGAATTGGCCGGGGGACTCCGATCGGGTCACCCGGGGGTTGCCGCCGACCCACCAGGCGCCGGTCACCGCCTCCGCCGCGCAGTCCACCCGCACCACCTGGCCCCGCCGCCGCGCCCAGCCGTCCACGCGGTCGAGCCGGTTGAGCACGACGTACAGC
>CANHON010000277.1 GCA_947462115.1 Deltaproteobacteria bacterium
ACGCCGATGGGGGGCTTTCCGCCGCCAAAGTGCGTGATGAACGAGCCCCAGGTCCAGCTCGCGTAGCAGGCCACCTCGGGCCGGACCGCCTGCCACAGGGACAAAGAAGAGATGACGTCCGGATCTTGGTGGCTCGCGAAGATGGACTCGACCTCGCTGAGCTCGATCTCGGCGGTGAGGGCGGCCACGTAGCTCGGGAAGATCTCCACCCCGCCCGGATCGAGCAGCAGGCCCTTGCCGTCGTGAACGACGAGGTACTGGTTGGTGTCGATGACGTGCTCGTTTCGGGCGGGGTCGCGGCCAAAAACCACCCAGCGGCGGTTGGCGTCTTCGAAGATGGTCTGTGCGCGCATGGGAGGCTCCTGGCCTGGGCTCGGGCGGTCGAAGGGGGCTCAGCCGCCGGCGGACTGGGCGCGCTCAAAGGCGCGGGAGTGCAAGGTGAGGCCCAACACTTTGTCGCGCGCGGCCTCCTCGAGGGCCGAGATGCGCTGGTCGAGCTGCTCCATGGCGGCGACGACGGCGTCCACCGCGCCCGCCTGCTCGTGAAGGTGCGCCCGCTCGATGCTCGCGAGCACCCGGAGGTAGCGGGTCTGGCGGACGGCCGCCCAGCGGATGCGGTCCACGTGCCGCTCCAGGCCGCCGATGAGGTAGGTGAGCTCGAACATCGCCACGAGCAGCTTCTCGCGCTCCACGAGGACGAGCGAAGCAAAGTGACGCTCGGTGGCCGTGGATCGCGGATCAACGGCACGCGCCCGCCACCGGCCGCCGGCCTCGGTGGTCCAGATCGGCAGGCCCTTGCGATCGAAGCCGACGCCGCGGCGCACGCTCATCGCCCGGTAGGCGGCGCGCAGGGCCTCGGCGCGCTGCTCGGCCAAGGTCCATTGGACGACGAGGCGGGCCGCCGTGTGGAAAGCGCCCTCCACGTCGTCAATCCGGCTGGAGAGGTCCACGCTGGTGCTGTGCAGGTCGCGGGCGACGGTGGCGAAGGTCCGCCCCGCCTGACCGAGCCGGGCGCAGGCCACGCTGGCGTTGAGGGCCAGCAGCCCCACCTCGCCGAGGACCTTCCGCAGCGGCGCGAAGCTGCGGTGGATGTCCAGCACCTGCTCGCGCACCCGGTTCGCGGCGGCGGTCATGCGCTGGGTCGAGCTGAGGTCCACCGCAGGCTCAGGGCCAGCGGGCCGCTGCTCCAAAGGGGCGTTCATGGGGGGCTCCGGTGCAGGGGGCCGCGCGTCGCCGCCCCTCAGCGCTCCCCTGTTCGGCGCGCCGCCGGCCCGCCTGAGCCCGAATGACGCCGACGGGCCATGCTCAGCCGCTGCGGTCGCCCCGCCGCACCACCGCGAGGGTGGCGAGCAGCAGCCCCGCCGCCGTTCCGCCGAGCACGCCGAGCAGCACGGCCAAGGAGTAGCCCTGATCCTCCGCGGCGTCGGTCATCTTGAGGCCCAGCTGCCACAGCGAGCCGTTGATCGGCCGCTCCTTCCACTCGCCGGCCTTGGTGGAGGGCACCGCCAGCCGCTCGCCGCACTTGATGAGGGCGTCAAAAGCGTAGCGCTCCACGGTGAAGTGCGTGAAAAACTTGGACAGAGGCCGCATGTCGCGCAGGCTCACCATCACGCTGGAGAAGGTGATCTGCGGGATGAGCAGCAGCGGCAGGGTGCCCACCGCGGCCTCAGAGCTCTGGAAGATCGCGCTCACAAACAGGCCCAAGGCCATGCCGACCCAGCCGGTGAGGGTGGCGACCACGGCCATCCAGCCGACGTGGAAGCCATAGCCGGCGAGCCCGAGCACCCCATAGACAAAAGAGGCCAAGAAGCTGCACTGCAGCGCGGTGATGAGGCCCAGCACCAGGGCCTTGCTCATCACATAGGGCAGCACGCCCACGCCCACCCGGCGCTCCCGCCGCCAGATCACCCGGTCGGAGATGAGCTCACGCACCGCGCCGGACATGCCGAACCACAGGCACGACAAGCTGACCATGAACAGGAGCTGGGCGGTGGGCGCCGCGAAGACCACCGCGGTGACCAAGGCCAGCACCACCGGCTGCACGCCGAGCACGAGCACGCCGGTGCGGTCCCGCAGGCGCACGCGCAGGGTGCGCTCCATCAACACGCGGAGCTGGTGCGGGCCGGCGCGCCCGGGGCGCAGGGGCGGGCTCGGGGGCAGCGGCGCCTGGGCGAGCAGGCCGCCGGGGGCGAGCTCGGCGGTGAGGGCGGCCCGGGTCTGGACCCAGCTGCGGTGCAGCTCCGTCGCCCGAAAACGCCGCGCCCACTCCACCGGCCCGTGATCGCCGAACCGGTTGAAAATGGCGTCCGGCGTGCTCACCTCGAAGTACCGGGCGGCGTCTTCGGGCGGGCCGAAGAAGGCGAGCCGGCCGCCTTGGGCGAGCACGACGAGGTGATCGACCTGGGCCAGCACCTCGGGGCTCAGGTCGTGGGTGACCAAGAACACCACGCGCCCGCGGTCGGCGAGCTGGCGGATCAGCCGGACGATGTCTTGACTGGCCCGCGGATCGAGGCCGCTCGTGGGCTCGTCGAGGAACAGCACCCGGGTGGTGCTGGTGAGCAGCTCTTGGCCGAGGTTGACCCGCTTGCGCTGACCGCCGGAGATGCCGCGCTGCAGGGCGTCTCCGATGCGGCTGTGGGCGATGGGCCCGATGCCGAGCTCGGCCTCGACCCGGGCGACCGCCGCGTCGATCTGGGCCCGATCGGTGCCCGGCGGGAAGCGCAGCCGGCCGCTCGCCGTCAGGCTCTCGCGGACCGTGAGCTCCGGGTGCACGAGATCGTCCTGGGGCACGATGCCCACGAGGCTCCGGTCGGCGGCGAGCAGGGCGTGGAAGTCCTCGCCGTCCATGCGGACCGCGCCGGAGTCCGCCGGGGCCACCCCGCTGATCGCGTTGAGCAAGGTGGTTTTTCCGGCGCCCGAGGGGCCGACCAGGGCCACCACCTCGCCGGTGAACACCGTGAAGCTGACCTCATCGAGCAGGCTGACCCCGCCGATCTTTCGGCTGAGCCCCTCGACGCTGAGCGCGCTCAGGCGGCGGTCCGCCCGGGCCACGAGGAAGTAGGCCTCGCCCTCTCGCTCGACCACGAGGCTGTAGTGGGCGACCTGGATGGGCGCGCCGACCTCCAAGGGGGCCGAGGCCACCGGGGCGCCCTTGAGCAGCGTGGGCCGGCCGGAGCCGAGGTCCACCAGGCGCAGATCATCGCCGTGGCGGATGATCTCGAGCTGTCGGGCGGCGACCTGGGGGTCGGGCAGGCGCAGATCGCAGCCGGGCGCCCGGCCCACCGCGCAGCGCTCGCGGTCCATGCGCACCCGGAGCTGGCCCGGCGCCGAGGCGAGCGCGTGGTGGTGCAGCAGCGTGGCGGCCAAAACGGCGTCTACGCCGAGGCCTTTGGCGGTGGCGTGGACGGCCGCTAAGGCCTCGTCGCTGAGGTGGCCGTCCCCCATGGCGAGCCGCACCTGGGCGTCGAGGAGGAGCAGCGCGCCCGAAGGTCCCAGGCGCCCGGCGAGCTCCGGGAGGCTCGGGCCGGAGTCGGCGCCGGCGTCGGCCGCCCGCAGCGCCGCCTCGCCGAAGCGCGCCGCGAAGACCCAGCGCTCGTGGGGGCTCAGCGCCGCCACATAGACGGGAGCGACCACCAGCTCGTCAATCTCGACGAGGGCCTCGACGGACAAGCCGAGGCGCGGCGACAGGGCCCCGAAGGCCGCCGCCCGACCCGCCGGGCTGCCGCCGCCGGCCAAGCGCCGCAAGCTGAGCAAAAGGTCGGCGGCGAGGCTGAGGCGACCGGGATCTTCGGCGCGCC
The DNA here is from genome assembly GCA_947462115.1 of Deltaproteobacteria bacterium. Classification (GTDB taxonomy): domain Bacteria; phylum Myxococcota_A; class UBA796; order UBA796; family UBA2385; genus JAEUKK01. The sequence goes on from CANHON010000277.1 coordinate 3,798, forward strand.
CCGCCGCGCGCAACCGAGACAGGGCGGCCGCGTCCAGCGGACCGCCGCCCCGGGGGTACGGCCGGGCGTCGTCGACGCGCGCGGAGGGGTCCGGCGCGCCGCTGTCCGGTGCCGACAAGGCGCCCCTACTTGTAGGTGACCGCGGTCGCGACGCCGCCCGTGGCGACGCCCGGGTTCATCCGAGCGGCGTAGACGGCGAGGTAGTAGGACTGCGTGGTCGGCGCGGTGAAGGAGACGGTGGGCTCGCGGTCGTTGCTGCTGTCGCGGGCGACCTCCTTGCCATTGACGTCGTGCAGCACCAAGTCGAGGTCACCGATGCCCTTGTCGCCGCAGGCCAGGAGCTTGTACTCGAGGCCGGCTTCGAGGGTGATGACGTAGACGCGGTGCTCGCCGCCGCCGAGCTTGGCGCTGGTGGCGTTGCGCACCGCCCAGCCCTGGTCGTAGCCGCTCCAGATCTTGGTGCGGATGCAGGTGTCCGCCTCTTTTTCGCGGGTCTTGTCCGGAGCAGCGGCCGGGGCAGCGGCCGGAGCAGCAGCCGGGGCAGCCGCTGCGGGCGGGGCTCCGGCGGGCGCCGCGGCCGGCGCAGGGGACTCGGCCTGGGCGACCGAGGACGACAAGGACAAGCCGGCAGCGAAGGTCGCCGCCCACATCATCAAGCTACGATGGCTCATGGCGCACTCCAGAGGGCGCCGGGCGGCGGCCCTCGTCCGAGAAGAGGATGGCTAGAGGAGGGTCAGAACGGCGCCGGTGGCGCTGTGGATCGTGTCCACGTCCTCGGCGGCAAGGGTGGGCTTGGCCACCACGACCTTGAGGGTGCTGAGCGTCTCCTTGAGGCGGGCCACGACCTCGTCGGGGGCCTTGCTGCTGCCCTCGCGCTCGACGTACTTGATGAAGTAGTCGACCACCGCGGGCTGCTTGAGGAGGTTGTCGGCGGCGTCGGTGCGGCCCACCTCTTTGAGGGCGCCGCTCACGAGGTGCGCGCCTTCGAGCCAGGACCCGGCCTGGATGAGGGGCACCACCCAGTCGCCGGCCTCGTACTCGAGCTCGGGCACCATGACGCCGGAGAGCTCGTCCATCTCCTTGAGCAGTTCATCGCGGGCGACCGCGTCGTTGAGCACGCGGGTCTTCATGTCGGCGATGGTGGCCTGCACGTCGGCGCCGGCGCCGAGCTTGTTGAGGCCCTCGGCGAGGCGATCGAGGCGCGCCACGACCGTCTCCTTCGGCGAGTCCTTAACGGTGAGCACGAGGTCGGCGAGGACAACACCGCAGCGAACGGCGATCTGGTCCTTGTTCTCGACGCCCATCTGGATGTCGCGGTCCTTGACCATGGTGGCCAAGGCCTTGTTGACGCTGGCCTTGTCGAGGGAGCGCTGCATCTCGGCCGGCGAGGGCACGAGGGCCACCTGCTCCGCCGCCGCCTGCAGCGTGGCCGGGTCGAAGGTCTTGTCCACGTCGGCGGGCGGGGCCTCGACCGCGGGCTTCTCGGCCGGCTTGTCCGCGGGCTTGTCGGCGGGCGGCTCGCCGCTGCACGCGGCCACGACCAGGGACAGGAGCCCGAGGTGCCTGATTTTCATGGTGAACTCCCTCAATCGCGGCCCAGCCGCAGTCAATCCCAGGGCGCCTCGAGGCGACCATCACCTCGCGCGGTCGGAGCACCGTCGGTGCTTCGCTGCCCCACACATCAGACGATACGGACCGCGCGCGCGGCGCTGAAGCCCATCCCCTGAGCGGCGCAGCCTCGCCACCACCGGCCCGACCGCCAGACCAGCGCTCAGCGGGTCCTCCCCGCGCGGCGCCCTGCCCGGCCGGCCCAGCCTATCGCGGCGCGGCGGATCGGCTCATCCGGTAGGCCCCGGGGCTCAGGGCCCTTCCTGCGGCCTTTCGGCGACAATTACGACCCCAACGCCATCCACGAGGATGTCTACCGTCTGCAAAGCCGCCCGCTCTGCCAGCGCGCCGAGCGCGGCCGGGGCGCGCCGGATCGTCGGCCACTCCAGCAGGTGATCATAGAGGGCCGCGTCGGCGCTCGGGGCGAGGCCCAGCACGAGCAGCCGCCCGCCCGGCCGGAGCTGGTCGTGGCCCCAGCGCAGCAGGCGGAGCAGCAGCGGGTCCGGCAGGTGCTCGCTGAGCCCGTCGATGATCAGCAGATCGCAGGGCCCCCTCGCCGCCGGCGAGCCCCCGGAGGCCAAAGCGGCGATGTCCTCTTGAATGAGCTGCAGCACGACGTTCGCCGGGCGCGCCCCGAGGCCGGCGTCCACCCAGGCCAAGGCGTCGCGGCTGCCGTCGAGGGCCTGGACCCGCGCGCCGGTGCGGCCGAGGTGGAGCATGAGGCGGGCGAGCAGAACACCGCAGCTCACGCCGATCAGGACCAGCTCTACCGGGTGATCGGCCGGCAGGCACCGCCGCGCGGCGGCCGCGGCCAGCTGGAGCCGCGCGCTGAAGCCAGCGCTGGTGGGCAAGGCCATCAGCTCAGCGTCGAGCAGCCGACCGAGCGCGCCCTCGCCGCGGGGCTGGGCCAGGAGCAGGTGGGCCAG
>CANHON010000278.1 GCA_947462115.1 Deltaproteobacteria bacterium
CCTCAACCTCTACTTGGGGAACAACCCAGGCATGGAGCGGACGGCCTTCTTGCGGGCGGGTCTCCCCTTCCGAAAGCTCGTCCTGGACGCCGATCCGGACGACCGTAACCTCGCCGAGCGCAACGCCTATTGGAAGGGGCGCCTCGCCTCGGAGGTGTTCGCCGATCCTTTGGGCGCGCTCCGGGTGCTGGCGATCAAGCTGCGGTGGAGCTTGCACGACACCGAGATCCCCCGAAACGAAGACCTGCGCTGCCGGACCCGCTCGGGCGAAGCGCTGGCGTGGCTTCGGTTCTCGCCGGTGCGCTACGGCGCGGGGCTGTCCTTCGCGTGGCTGGGCGGGCTCTACTTGTGGCGGCGGCGGGGCGAGGCCGAGGGCGCGCTGGCCACCGGCTGGGCCCGCCAGCTGGGCGTGCTGTGGCTCTGTTTGCACCTCCCCGTCGTGCTGTTCTTGGTCGCCGATCGGTACAGGGTGGCGTCGTGGCCGCTGCTCTCGCTGCTCGGCGGGGTCGGCGCTGCGGTGATGGTGGAGCGGTGGCCCTGGCGGTCAGGCGAGACCTTGGACGCCGCCCGCCGATTGTTCGCCGACGGTCGGTTGGGCTTGGCCTCGGTGGCCGGCGTGCTGATGCTGCAGCTCGTCCCCATCCACCCGCCGACCGAGCCCAGCGACCCATGGTGCCGATACACCAAGGCCAACCTCGCTTTTGAGGAAGGAGAGCTCGACGAGGCGCGCACGCTCTACCTCGAGGTCCTCGCCGCCTGGCCCGACGACATGGGCGCCAACAGCTGGCTGGCCTACATCGCCGCGCGCCGCGAAGACTGGCCCACGGCGATCCGGCACATGCGCGAGGTGACCAAGCAGGTCCCCGAGCACTTCCCGTCCTGGCGCGATCTCGCCGACTGGCAGCTCAAGGCCGATGACCGGGAAGGCGCCGTTCGCAGCCTCCAGGCCGCCTACCGCGTGCCCGGCGACCGCACGAGCACGGGCGTGAAGCTGGTGAAGCTGCTGCGGGCGCTGGGCCGCGAGGAGGAGGCGAAGCTCCTCATCGCCGGCGACGCCAAGCTCGCCGCGCACCCGAAGCTCAACGCGGCTGCAGAATAGCCTCCAGCAGGGCAAGGTCATCGGGTGCGGCCGTTGGGCGCGCCCCTGCGCTGCGCTCCGGGTCGGCCCCCGCTCCGGGCGCGCCCTCCCGGGCTTGGCCGCTGCGCGGCGCCGGGCGGGCGCCCGGCCCCTCCGGGGCGCCTCGCGCTTGGTCTTGGGCGCGGGGCGGTGGGCGCGCGGTCGGCTCAGCGGCGGCGGCGGCGCAGGAGCGCGATCAGCCCCGCGCTGAGGCCGATCAGGCCCGCCGGAACGGGCGCGCTGCTGCAGCTGCCGGGGTCCTTGCCGTCTTCGTCCTCAGCGAGGTCATTCCCACCATCGTTGGCCTGATCGGTGCTGCCGTCGCCGCCCTCGGCGCCGTTGCTCCCGTCCGCTCCGCCGTCGGCGCTCCCGCTGTCTGCGCTGCCGCCGTCGGCGCTGCCGCCGTCTGTGGCCCCGTCGCCGGTCCCACCGTCCCCGCCGCCGTCGCTGCCGCCGGGATCTGCCAGCGCGGCCTCGACCCACCCAAGGCTGTCCTCGGCGATGTAGCGGGCGCCGACGCCCTCCATCCAGCCGTTGTTGGTGGGGTCCTCCGCGGCGGCGTCTTGGAGCAGCCCGCCGGTGATGGGGCTCGCGTACAGGAGATCGAGGTGGGACAGGTCCCGGGTCTCGGCCAGCGTGACCCGCGCGCCGCGGCCGGTCAGGGTCTCGGCCATCAGGGCGCTATCGACGAACACGAGGCCATCGCTCGGGCCGCTGAGCTCGCCGAACAGCAGGTCGCCGGCCAACAAGCCCTGGAGCTCGGAGTCGCTGACCAAGAAGGTGGCCCAGGAGGTCTCGACCATCGAGGCGATGAATTCCGCGTAGACGCTCTCGGCACCAGAGATGAGGTCGGCCAGCGCCGAGCCGTAGGCCGCGGCCACGTAGTCGTCGGAGCCGTTGGGCATGATGGGGTTGGTGCCGGCCAACAAGAACAGCTCCACGTCCGGATCCACGCCGTTCGTCGCGATGTGGCCGATGAGGTCGCCGCTCTCGTCGATGGCCGCGTCGATGCCCTCGCTGTAGCTGTAGAAGCCGGTGCCGCCCTCGTAGGTGGTCAGCCAGTCCTGCTGCAGGGCGTAGAGGCCCAAGGCGGGGGTCTCGCCGGGCAGCGGGTAGGTGTCGCGCCAGCGCCGCAGGAGCTGCCGGTGGCCCGGAAACAGGTCCCCGTCGTCCGACAAGAAGTCCTGGGCGCGCAGATCGGTGGTGACGAAGATGTTGGCGGTGGTGTAGGGGTAGTAGGTCTGCCAAGAGCTCGGCGACACGGCGGTGTCGGCGTCGAGCGCCGCGTAGTTCCCGCCCGGCCACCGGTAGGTGGTGTCGATGCCGCCCAGGGGCGTCGCGATGAAGACGGCCTTGCGTACGTCGTTCCGGTACTTGGTGCCGACCGCGGCGTAGTCGGCGTCGGGCCAGCGGGCCCCCTCGTGGTTGGACAGGTAGGCCGCCGTGGCGAGGCCGCCCTTGCTGTGCGAGACCACGTCGATCTGCGCGGCGCCGGTCAGCACCTTGACCCGGGCGATGGCGTCCGCCACCAGCTCGGCCTGCTTGAGCACGTCGCCGTGGGGGTGCGCGAAGGTGAGGGCGAAGACCGGGCGCGCGCGGTTGTCCATGCGGGTGGCCATGGTGACAAAGCCGCGGCTGGCGTTGTCCCCGGCGCCGGGCACGAACAGGATGGGGGTGCCCGCGACCGCGGGGAAGCGCGGGCCGACATGCAGCAGGGCGAGGTCGCTCGAGGGCGTGCCCGAGCCAAAACACTGGGCGATCCACGGCGCCCAGGCGGCATCGCTCGGCCAGGTGATGCCCTCGCCGAAGTCCTCCTGGACCAGCAGCCGGGTGTCGGGGTCCGCCAAGCGCTCGATGCGGGACCAGATGCGGAGCTCTCCGTCGATCGTGTAGGTCTCTTCGCCGTCGAAGACCGCGTCGGGGGTGTTGGGATCGAAGCCGGGGGTCGCCCAGGCGAGGCCGCTCAGGAGGATCAGTGCGTTCATGGGTTCACCTCGCGGGCTGCCGCAGGAAGGAGAGGACGGCCTGGTTGAAGGCCTCGGGGGCGTCGTGGTGCACGGTGTGCCCCGCGCCAGGGATCAGGACGAGCTTGGCGTCGGGCAGCGCGTCTACGCCCTTCTGGGCGACGCTGCGGGTGCGGCCGCCGGTGAAGGCGGGGTTGGGGATCATGCGGTCGTCGGAGCCGAAGACGAGCAAGGTGGGCATGTACAGCTGGTCGAGGCGGTCGGCGACCGGGTGGTCGAGCATGCCGGCGACGCAGCGGCTGACCGCGACGCTGGTGCCCCGGAAGGCCTCCGTCTTGCTCATGCGCACGCGCTCCTCGAGCAGGCGCTCGACGCCCGGGCCCGGCTTGTTGAAGACCAGCGTGGTGAAGGTGGCGCGCAGCTCCTGCTCGGTCGCCTCGGTGGCGCGCAGCTCGTGCCAGTAGGTCTTCATCCAGTGCTGGGCGCCGGCGTTGAAGGTCTCGATGCCAGCCGGGGCGGAGAGCACGAGGCGGTCCACGCGGCTGGGCCACAGGAGGCCGAAGGTCATGCTGATCTGGCCGCCCATGCTATGCCCGACCAAAACGGCCTTGTCTACGTTCATCGCGTCGAGCCACGCGCGGAGCACCTCGGCGTACCAAGGCGGGGTGTAGGCCGCGTCTGGCCGGCCGCTGGCCCCGTAGCCCGGCAGGTCCAGCGCGATGACGCGGCGCTGCTGGGCCAACGGGGCGATCTGGTACTCCCAGTAGCCGAGGCTGCTGCTGAGGCCGTGGATCAGCACCAGCGGCGGCGCGTTGAGGTCGCCCTCGGACGGCGGACCGCTGTCGATGTAGGCCACGTCGACGGTCATGCCGTCGTCGAGGGTCACGTCGAGGTGCTGGACCGGCAGCGGCGACCAGAGGTCACCGGGGCCCATCGGGGGGCGCTGGCTGTACTTGGGGACGGCGCCAGCGAGGGCGAAGGCCCAGAGCGCGGTCGGCGGATGAAATGGCATCGAAGCTCCAGTGCGCCGAGCGGGCTCAGAACAGCAGGTTGTCCATCGAGAGGATGACCGTCCAGGGGTCGCCGGGTAGCGTGACCGGGTCGGCGGCGGGGTCGGCGGCCTGGGCCAAGGCGGTGCGGGCGGCGTCCGGCAGGGCGCTGCCGGTCAGGCGAGCGGCCGACAGGGCCAGCTCCGAGCCGATCCAGGGCTTGAAGGCGAGGCGAGCGTTGGTCTCCACGCCGAGCTTGACCGGGCTGCTCTCCTGGCCTTGCGCCCAGCCTCCGCCCAGGGTGGCGGTCACCTTGTTGGGGATGATGTCGTAGCCGACGTTCCCAGTGAGCGCGACCAAGCCTTGGCCACGGTTGCTCACGTCCTGCACGGCGGGCGCGAGGCGGTTGATGGCCCCCCGGTCGGGGAAGAGCAGGTAGCAGCCGTGCGTGGCGTAGTAGGCCCCGACGATCCCGTAGCTGTTGCCGGTGATGAGGCCGGTGTAGGCCGAAGGTCCGGTGCCGTCGCGGCTCGTCGCGAGGGCCTCCAGGCGGGCCACCGAGCCGGCGCCAGGGGCGTAGCGGCCGCGCAGCTCGAGGTCGGCCATCCACCCCTGCACGTTGACGTCCGGGGCGCCCTTTAGGTAGACGGAGCCGAAGTTTCCAAGCAGCGCGCCGGTGAAGCCGAGCTTGCCCTGGTCAAGGCGGTGGTTGTATTGGAGGTCGGCGCCGACCCAGATGAGCTTCGCGTCGGGCTCTTGGGCCAGCTCTTGGCCCTCGGGGAAGGCCTCGGTGGGCGCCTCGACGATGGGCGGGAGCTCGAGGTCGGGCCCGCCCTGGAGGCCGCTGAGCTGCGAGCCGGGCCCGACGCCCAGCGCGCCGCCGCGACCGCCGCTGGCGTCCCGGAGCAGGGTCCCGTGCAGGCCCAGCCACAGCTTGTCGCGGGGCTGGGCGGTCAGGTCTGCCATCCACATATGGACGTCATCGCTGAGCCCGGCGCCGTTCTCGACGAGGTTGTACCGCCCGAGCTTGTAGCGAAGGCGGTCGCCCGTGCCGTCGAGCACCCGACCGTAGGCGCTGACCCCGGCCATCTCCGTGCCCCACAGCTTGAGGCCGCCGCCCGTGCGGAACAGGTCGTCGGGGCGGGCGGTGGCGGGGTTGTAGGCGCCATCGGCGACGAACTGCTGCCCCACCACGAGGTCGAGCTTGTGGCGCGCGCCGAGCGGGGGGCTGTAGGTCATGTGCAGGCGGCGGGTCTGAAGGTTGACCTGATCGGCGCCCACGCCGCCGCCGACGTTGCCGCCGGTGCCATAGCTCTGGTCGCCCCACAAGAAGTCGACCTCAAACCCGGCGGTGAACGAGAGCTGCCCGTCCATGAGCGGGGGCGCCCAGGTGAGGAAGGCGTTGACCCGCTGCTCGACGAAGGCGCTGTTGGCGACGTCCTCATCGCGCTCGCCGTCGCCGTCGAGGTCCAGGCCGTCCTCGGTCAGCACGGTGGTGCCGTTGGTGCCGCCGAGCCGCCCGATGACCTGCCCGTCAAGGAAGGGGTTGGTGGAGACCACGTTGGTGCCCACCGCGCGGACCTGGTGCAGGATCAGCGGCGTGAAGCCGCTTTTGGTGGGTGGGGGCGTCGGACGCACGAGCTGCGCGCTGGCCTCGGGCGGCGGGGCCGCCAGGGCGATGGGGGTGATGAGCACCAAAATGACGTGCAGCAAGGTTTCTCCGAGCCCCTGTGGGGGAGACGGGCGGTGCGGCCAGGGGCCCGCTCAGGGGCGACGGTAGACCTGGGTGTTGGCGCCCGCGGCGAGGCCGGGCCCGCTGCTGGTGCCGAAGCCGGTGGTCGGGGTCGGCGCGACGAAGCCGTTGGGGTTCGGGTCGGTCTGAATGACCTCGTACTGCATGACCTCGCCGCTGATCTGGTAGATGCCCTCGGCGGTGGCCTCGTAGGGCTGCGCCTGGAGCAGCACGAGCCCGGACGGGGTGGTGCTGGTGTCGGCGGTGTAGCTGCCGGTCAGCTCGTAGACGTCGCCGCCGCCGGTGGCCGCGACCACGAGGTAGCTGCCGTCCTCGCGAAAGTCTGCGTCGATCCGGACATAGTCGAAGAAGGAGCTCTGGAAGATGGGGCTGATGTCCTCCCCTTCGCTGACCCACTGCCCGACGATGGTGGCGTCCGCGTCGGTGTCGGCGTCGCTGTCGGCGTCGCTGTCGGCGTCGGCGTCGGCGTCAGCGTCGGTGTCCGCGTCGGCC
>CANHON010000279.1 GCA_947462115.1 Deltaproteobacteria bacterium
GTTTCCAATGGGCATCAGCCCCTCCCGATGGACATGGCGGCGTTGGCCAGGTCGCGCGTGACCTTCACCACGTTGGTGTTGGCCTCGTAGGTGCGAGCGGTGGTCATCATGTCCACCATCTCTTCAAGGATGTTGACGTTGGGGTACAGCACGTAGCCTTCGGCGTCGGCGTCGGGGTGGCCGGGATCGTAGACGAGCACCGGCGGGTCGGGGCTGTCCTCGATGCCGATGACCTCCACCCGCGACATGCTCTCCGCGAGCACGTCGCCAAAGCCCTGCGGCACCGCCTCGAAGACCGGCATCTGCCGCACGTAGGGGCCGCCCTCCGGCGTCCGGGTGGTGCGGGCGTTCGCCATGTTGGACGCCACCGCCTGCATGCGCACGCGCTGGGCGGTGAGGCCGCTGGCGCTGACGCTGAGGATGTCGAGCATGTCCATGATTTACCTCGGTTCGGGCGATGCCCGGCTCAGGCGCGACCGTCGCTGGCAGCGTAGCGGAGCATGGCCATCCGCCGCGACAAGCCGGTGGACACCGCCTCGTACATCATCTGGTTCTCGGTGAGGCGGACCACCTCTCGCTCGGGATCCACGGAGTTGCCGTCGGCAGCCCAGGGCGGCGGCTCGATCTCGTGGATCTCCGGGCGCGCTGGATCGGCGCCCGGGCTCATCACGTGACGCGGGTCGAGCCGGGTCAGCTCGACCCCGTCCCCACGGCCCACCGCCCGAGCCAAGATCTGGTCAAAGGGGATGAAGCGCGCCCGAAAACCCGGCGTGGTGGCGTTGGCGATGTTGGAGGCCGTGATGCCGTGCTGAGCCTGGCGCAGGTCCAGCACGCGTCCCAGTCCGTTGTGCAGCCGATCAAACAGAAAAGCGCTCATCCACCCGCCTCTGAGGTCGTAGCTTGGGGCTCCCGCGCGCCCCGCGTCAGCGTAGCCGATGGGCCGGTTTCAGGCCGCACCTGCGCCCCGATGGTCGCACTCGCGGCCCGGAAAAGGAAGCCCTGAAAACAGGGTCCGAGGCTCAAGGGCCGAGGACTTGGATCGCTCGCTGCCAATCCGTCTCACGCCGGAGATCCACCGCCGCAGAGAAGCTCGCCGCTTGCTGCTGCTCGCGCGCGATGACGCCCCAGATGTCATCGCCGGCGGCGAGATCTTCGAGGGCCGCCGGGTCACGCCACCCCCCAGCCATCGCCGAGAGCCACCGAGCGTACCGGCTCTCCTCGTCGTTGCCGGCGCCCTCGGCCGCCCGCCGGGCCGCCCGCGCCGCACCCGCGGCGTCCCCGGACAGGTTTTTGCAACGCGCCAAGGCCAGCCACGGGCGCGGCTCCGGGAAGCGGGCCTCCCCGCCCTCGGCGAACAGCAGCCGGGTGAGCACCGGCTCGGCCCGACGACACTGGCCGCCCTCGGCGTCTACGATGGCCAGGGTCATCGCAGCCTCGTCGCGAAGCTTCGGGTCGTTCCCCGCCCGCCGAAGCGCCGTGGCCGCGGCGGCGCCGTTGCCGAGCCCGAGGTGCAGTCGCCCTTCCAGCAGATCGAGCGCCCCGCCCACCGGACGAACCCCCTTCATCTCACGGAGATATCGGAGCGTATCCAGACCATCGAGGTAGTTCCCGTTGGCGAGGTAGAGCTCGGCGAGCCGCTGGACCAAGGCCGGATCATCGACGCCCTTGGCCACCAGCACGCCCACGGCCTCGCGCAAGACCACCACCGCCCGATCGGGCAGGCCGACCCGCTCGTAGGCCTCCGCGATGAGCACCAAGGGGCGCGGATCTTTCACGGCGCGCCGGACGGTGCGATCCCACACGGTCTCGTGCAGGGCCGCGAGGTCGAACCACCGCTCGGCCCGCGCGAGGTCTTGCACGTGCTGGGCGTAGACTCCCCAAAACCGCTCCGGCACGTCGCTGCCGGCGGCCTTGTCGGGGTGCCGCTTCATCAGCGTTGCTAGGTCGTTGATCGCGTCCTCGCGGGCCATCAGCTCGCGATCGATCTGGCTGAGCAGGTACAAGGCCTCGGCGCCGGCGTCGGTGCGGGGCCCGCTGGCCTGGACGAGCTGGGGCACGAAGCTGGCCCAGGCCGCCGGGTCAGCGCCGGACTGGTTCAGCTCAAAGAAGACCTCGCGGATCGCCTGAAGGCCCGGCGGCGCGTACCGCCAGGCGACCTGGGCCTCCTGCATCGCGCCGTCGTAGAACCGGGCGTCCCCGAGCCGCAACGCCCAGCGCGGCACCAGCTCCTCGGGGAGCCCGTCGGTCACGCCCTCGAGCAGGTACCGGCTCTCGGCCATCCGGCCGTCCATCTGCAGCAGCTCGGCGGCCAGCATCAGCGCCGCGGGGTGGCTGGTCGTATTCCACAGCAAGCGACCCGTGGGGGCCCGCGCGGGGTCGCCCGTCGCGAGGCTGATGACCGCGAGGCCCTCGATGATGCTGTCCTGGTGCGCCCCGAGCTGAAAAGCCTCGGTGTAGAGGGCGCGGGCTTCAGCCCACCGGCCGCTCCCCTGGGCGGCCCGGGCGCGCTCCAGCGTGAGATCGGCCTGCGCGATGGGGCCGGGCTGGGCGCTGATCTGCGAGAAGTAGTACCGGGCCTCGCGCGGAAAGCCCATCATCAGGTAGTAATAGCCGAGGAAGTAGGTCTGCTCGACCTGCTTGCGGCTGCCGGCGGGGGCCGCCAGCATCGCCCGCCGGGCCGCGTCGATCCGCTCCCAGCTCGGGCTGAACACCAGCTCGGGCGTTCGGGTGAGCACTGGCTGATAGGTCCACGGGTCGAGGGCGTCGGACAGCGCGTCGCCCTGCAGCGTCTGGAAAACCGAGGGGGACTTGGCCGGCTCGGCCTCTAGGGGGAGCTGGCCGGAGACCAGCTGCTCGAGGGTCGGAGCGGACGAGCGGAGCCGGCCTTGACCGCCGCCTTTGGGGACGATCTCGAAGCGCAGCTCCCCGTCCGCCAGCAAGGGCTCCACGTCTTTGCTGGGGTCGCGGGGGCTCATCCGGAGCAACCAGACGCCGCCGCCGAGGTTGGTGGCGTCCATGCCTTTGATGTCCCGCGTGTTTCCGCGGATCACCGAGGCAAGGTTGACCTCCGCGTCCCGCACGTACATCTCGACGACGCCGCCGTTGGCCCGCGGGAGGCGCTTGACCGTGGCGTCCGGTCCCACCCGAACCCGGAAGGTCGAGGCCGATGGCAACGGACCCTCGGCGGCGGCGTTGAGCACCTCCGCCTCCCCGGGAGCGGGCTGCGCAGGCGCGTCGCCGACCAGGGATGCGAACAACAAAAAGAGGCCAGTGAGCCGCATCAGAGCCTCGCGGTCAGGCCGATGCCGATCCGCCACGCCGAGAAGTCGAAGCCGCTGCCGAGGCCAAAGGCGTGGTGCTGGCGCCGCCCCAGGAGCAGCTCCACGTCCATGCCGGAGATCGACCGAGACCCGCTGGTGCGGATGACCGGCGACACGAGGTTGGTGTGGATCCGCGCCCCCGCCTTCAAGTCCAGGCCCGGCTTGACCCCGCTCATCGCGCCCACCGCCGTCTGCTCGTTGAACACGGCCATCGCGAAGCCCGCGCCCGCGAACAGCTCCGCGCCGCCCGTCTCCTTCCGCGCCATCAAGCTGAAGGTCACCGGCATCAGCTCGATGCTGCCCCCAGCGATCTGGTACTTGGCCTCGGTGTCGGCCTCACCGGTGAGCGGATCCCGCACGAGCAGCTTTTTGGGCACGGCGTCCGCCGGGACCGTCCGGCCGCCAGCAGCGTCCTGGCGCATGAAGCCGACCTCGGCCTCGGCCATCAGCGGGCCCCACAGGGTGATCGCGCCGAACCCGGCGCCGCCAAAGCGGCTCGAACGGTAGCTCTGGATGATCGCCGGATCTTGCCAGACCTCACCCACGCCCCGAAAGCCGAAAATGAACTGCGTCGGCGCCGCGGGCTTCGGCGCAGGCGCGGCCTCTGCAGCGCGCGCAGCCCCCGGCGAAGCCAAGGCCACGATCATCAACAGCCCTGCCAGTCGCCGGATCATCCCCACCTCCGCCCCCCACGTAGCCCGGAGGCCTCATGCCCGCCGGTTGAGCCGCTGCTGCAAGGTGTGGCCGCGCAAGTGCGCATAGCCCCGAAGCGCGCGCTGAGCCTCAATCGTGGACCGGAGCTGCCCGTCCACGTCGGCCATCTGCAGTCGGACCTGCTCCTCGAGCGAGCCGAGGACCTCCACCGCGAAGGCCACATCTTCTGCCGACAGGCTCGGACCCTGCTCTTTGAGCCGCTCCAGCATCGCAGAGAGCTGGGCGGCACTGAGCTCCCCATCGACCTCCAGTGCGTCGAGGCAGCGGCGGAGCTCTTCGAGCAGGGGCTCGCTCAAGGCTGCCCTTGACGGAAGGCTTGGGTCCAACCGTCGAGCAGGTTCTGCGTGACCGCCAGGGTGTCGTCGAGCCGCGCGGTGGACTTCTCCATGCCCGCCCGGCCGATCTCGGCGATCAGCCACGTGTAGAGCCGGGAGAGGTTGCCCGACAGCTCCGGGGCGACCGCGTGATCAAGGGCGATCATCAGCTCGCCGAAGATGTCCCGGACCCGGCGGAGGTGGTTGCGGGCGTCCGCATCCTGGCCCCGCTGGAAAGCGGTGCGGGCGTAGACCTGGTAGCGAACCGCCGCCTCGTAGAGCATGATGACCAGCTCTTCTTTTGGCGCGGAACCCAGGTTCACAGCTTGATATTCGGCGATTCCTCTCTGCACAGTAGACCCTCAGGGCTCAACGGAGCGCTTACGACGAAGTGGAGGTGCTAAACAAGCTCGTGAGGTAGTTGGACGTGCCCTGAAGGCCGCTCATCAGCGACTCCAGCGCCGAGAACTGCCGCCGGAGCCGCGCCTGGGTGGTCGCCATCCGGCGGTCCATCGCGTCGAGGCGGTCATTCATGTCCGACACGCGCTCTTCGAGGGTGTCCTTGCGGTTGTACAACGAGCCGTCCGAGGAGTCCACGTAGACGTCGGCCCGATCAAGCATCGCCGCGATGAAGCCGCCCGATCCGGTGAACAGGTTCGACAGCTGGTCGGGGGCATCGGAGAGCACGTCTTGGAGCTTGTCGGTGTCGATGGACAGCTTGCCGTTGCGGTCCGTCTCGATGCCGACCAGCGACAGCGAGTCGTAGTCTTGGCCCAGGCTCGAGAAGGTGGTGCCGATGATGTCGCGCAGGCCCCCGAGCACGCGGGAGACCGCCCCCTCGCCCACGAAGGGCCCGCGGATGCCGGCCTCTTGGTCATAGACCGACTGCACGTTGACGTAGTTCACGACGTCGTTGTAGGCGGTGACGAAGGTCTGCAGGCGCGCCTCAATGGCGTCCGGATCGCTCGCGACGGTCACGGTGGTCGACGCGGTGCCGCTCAGCGCCTCGGCGTCCAGCGTCATGCCGGGGACCGGGTCGGTGAAGCGGTTGGTGGAGGAGGTGACCTCCAGCCCGTTGATGCTGATCCGCGCATCGCTGGCGGAGCGGATGACCGCCCCCGGATCGTTGAAGCCGAGGCTGCCGCTGAGCGCCGACTCGTCGAAGGTGACCGCGTAGTCGGCGCCCGAGCTGTTGCCCTGCACCACGAGGCGGTAGCCGGTCGTGGTGTTCATGACATAGGCGCTCAATCCATCGATGTCGTTGATGTTCGACGCGATGTCGGTGAGGGAGTCGCCCGAGCCGACGGCGATGTTGCTGGTGGTGCCGTCGTAGGTCAGCGCCAGGGTGCCGGTGAGACCCAGGTCTGCGGTCTTGGAGGACTCGATGGAGCCGGCGCGGGTCTCTGAGGAGGCCAGGTCGAGGACCTTGATGTCGTAGGAGCCCGCGACCGAGTCGCCGTCGACCGCGACCGAGAAGTAGTCGTTGTCGGCGTTGGTGGCCGAAAAGGCGCGGAAGTCGGAGATCTCCTTGATGCCCTCCAGCGCGTCGGTCATGGTCCCGATCTTGCCGATGAGCTCAGAGATCTTGGAGGCCCGGCCCTCAAACAGGGAGATGCGGTCGCTGACCGTCTTCCGCTGCGCGGTCTGCCCGGAGGTGATCGCCTGGATGAGCGCAGAGGTATCAATGCCGGAAACGGCACCATCAACAGTGATCGGCATGGCGGGCTCCTGGGCGAATCAAACGGGGCAGCGGGGGCTCGAAGGCGGAGCCCGGCCGACCGAGGCCGACCGGGCCCAACCGACGCCGCTTAGTTCAGCAGCGAGATCACGGACTGGTTGACGTTCTTGGCCTGGGCGAGGGCCGCGACGCCGGCCTGCTGCATGATCTGCAGCTTGGTCAGGTTCGCGGTCTCGGTGGCGAAGTCGGTGTCGATGATCTGGCTGTTGGCCGAGCTGAGGGCCTCAA
>CANHON010000280.1 GCA_947462115.1 Deltaproteobacteria bacterium
CGGGGCGTGACCCAAAATCAGACCCCCTTCGGCGCCATGCCGGCCCTGCCCGCGCCCGCCGCGGAGGCGACCCCCCAGAGCGCCGCAGAGCGCGCCCGCGAGGCCGCCGAGCGCCGCGCCCGGCAGAAAGAGAAGCGCGACGCCCGCAAAGATCGCGACTGAGCGGAGCTTCCGGGGATCGCGCGCCGGCGGGGCTACACGGAGCGCCACGGGGCTCAAGGTGGCGCCGGCGGGGTCGATAGAGCCGCCGGGAGGCGAACCCAGTGCTCCGTTACGACCAAGAGTCCATCCGCAAGCTGCTGCAGGACGCCTCCGACGCGGGGGCGACCGACATCCACATCAAGGTGCCGGCGAGGCCCCGCTTCCGCGTGGCCGGCCAGCTCGTCAACACGCCCTACCCGCCCCTGACGCCGGACGACACGCGCCGGATCGCCCAGGAGCTGCTGGCCTTGGCCCGCACCGAGCTGCCGCTCAACACGCTCACCGAGCGGGAGCTGTCCTTCGGCGTGCACCGAATCGGGCGCTTCCGGGCGTACCTCTACCGCCAGCGCGGCAGCCTCGGCATCGTCATCCACCGGATGGCGCTCGACGCGGTGCCCACGCTCAAGGACCTCGGCGGCACGCCCGAGCTCGGTGACCTCATCTGGCAGGCGCCCGGCCTCGTGCTGGTCACCGGCCAGCGTCACCGCCTCGCGCTGATGGCGGCCTTGCTGCAGCACTTCAACCGCTACGGCCGCGGCTACTTGCTGAGCCTGGAGCACCCCCTCGAGTACCTGCACCAGGACGGCAACTGCGCGGTGGCCCAGCGGGAGGTGCCCCACGACACGCCCAACTTCGCCGATGGCCTGCAGTGGGCCCTGACCGGCGACTGCGACGCGGTGATGAGCAGCGACCTGCCCGATCCCGCCGCCGCCGAGATGGCGCTGCGCATCTCCGAGAACAGCCGCCACATGGTCGCTTCGGTGGTGGGCTGCCCGGCGGAGGAGGCCGGCCGCTGGCTCGTGCGGATGTTCCCCCTGCAGCGGGAGCGGGAGATCAAGGGCCGCCTCAGCCGCGTGCTGCGGATGGTCGTCTTCGAGAAGGACGGCAAGGTGGGCGTCATCCCCGCCGCCGAGCTGCCGCTGGACTGAGCTTGAGCCGCGGCGGCCGCGCCGATAGCCCCGGGGCGTGCGCCCCCTCTACGTCCGACTGCCGAGCCACCTCGGCGACCTGATCCTGGCCCTGCCGGCCCTAGACGCGCTGCAGGCCGCCGGCTACGCCTTGTGGCTCGAAGGGCCGATCACCCCGCCGTGGCTGCTGGAGCGACTGCCCGGCGCGCGCCCTTGGCCCGCCGACCGCCGCCCAAAGGGGCTGCCGGCCCTGCTGCTCAAGCCCTCCTTCTCGGCCGCGTGGCGCGCCCGCGGCTGCGACCCGCGCGTCGGCTACGCCGAAGACCTGCGCGGCCCCCTGCTGAGCGCCGCGCCGCCGCCGGTCGGTGAGCACCGGGTGAACGCCTACCTGCGCTTGGCCGCCCTGCTCGGCGCCGCCCCCCAGGGCCGGCTGCCCCGCCTGCCCACCCGGGCCACAGCCCCACAGCCCACCGACGAAACTAGCGTGAGCAGCGCTGATCTGCTCATCTTGGTGGGCAGCGCCACCGGCCGAACCGTGGACTGGCCCGGCGCGCGGGCCCTCGCCGACGCCCTCGGCCGCCTCGGCCGCCGCGCGGTCTTCGTGCCGCCGCTCGGGGCCGAGGCCAAGACCGCCGCCCTCGCTGGACCGCACCCCCTCGCCCTCGGCGCCGACGGCCGGGCGCCCTCGGTGCCGGAGGTGGCGGCCCTCGGGGTGGCGGCCGGGGCGGTGCACGGCCAAGACAGCGGCCGGTCGCACGTCGTCGCCGCGGCCCGACGGGCGGCAGGTCGGCCCGTGGGCCGGCTCATCGGGCTGCTGGGCGCCACCGACGCCGCCCGGACCGCGCCGCCCGGCGGCACCTGGCTGCGCGGCGGGCCCTTGCCCTGCGCCCCCTGTCTGCGTCGGCGCTGCGCGGTGGCGGCCACCGGCACCCCGCCCTGCCTGGACATCAGCCACCACACGTTGCTCCCGACGATCGTGCGCGCGCTCGACGCCGCCGGGGCGGCGGGATGAGCCGCCGGCCCACCGCGGTGCTCCGCTTGGGCTCCCTCGGCGAGGTGGTGCAGGCCGGCGCCATCACCGCCCAGCTCGCGCCGGTCGTCTTCGTCACCCGGCCCGCGTGGTGCGCACTGGCCGCGCAGCTCCCGGGGGTGGTCGAGGCCCGCGCGGCTGGGCCCACGCTGGATCTCAGCGATGTGGACGGCGTGGTGGACCTTCAGGGCAGCCTTCGCTCGCGCTGGCTCAGCCGCGGCGCCCCGGGCGCCTGCCGCCGACTGGATCGCGCCGACCTCGCCCGCCGCCTCCGGGTGTGGTTCAAGGCCGCGCCCCCGCCCCCCTTGCTGCAGCGCTACGCCGAGGCCGCCGGCCTTCCCCCGCCGACGGGCCCGTGGATGGCGGGATCGGGCGCCGGGCCGGGCGTCGAAGGTTGGGGCCTCGTGCCCGGCGCCGCCTGGGCGAACAAGCGCTGGCCGGCGGCCCGGTGGTCGGCCTTGATCCAGCGGATGCCCGGCCCCCACACCCTTTTCGGCGGCCCCGAGGACGGCCCCTTGCTGGCACAGATCGCCGAGGGGAGCGGCCGCTCGCCCCGGGTCATCGCCGAGCGGGGCTTTGTCCAGACCCTCCCCGCCCTCGCGGCCTGCGCCGGGGTCATCGGCGGCGACACCGGCCTCAGCCACCTCGCCCGGGCGCTGGGGCGGCCGACCCTGGTGCTGCTCGGGCCCACCACCGCGGAGGACGGCCACTGGACCGGGCACCCCACGACGCTGAGCCGCCCGCTGCCCTGCCGACCCTGCGGGCGCTTCGGCGGGCCAGTCTGCGCCATGGGCGACCACGCGTGCATGCAGGAGATCACCGTCGATGAGGTCATTTTGGCCGCACAGGCGATGGTGAGCGGATGAGCGATAGGGCCCCTGCCGGCGGGGATCGCCACGGCCTGCTGCTGATCAGCCCGGAGCTCGCTCCGCGGGACGTCGGCGGGGTGGGCGCCTGGGCCGACGATCTCGGCGCCGCGCTGGAGCGCTACGGCCAGCGCCCCTTGGTCGCGGCCCCGGCGCGGGGGGGCGCCCGGCCCGCCGCTGCTTACGCGATCGCCGGCATGCTCGGGCACCGCTGGTCCGCCTGGGGCGCGGCCTGGGCGGGGCTCGCGGCCCTTCGGCTGCGGGCGCGCTGCGCCCCCGAGGCGCCCCTGCTGGCCGCCACCTGGCCGATGGCGGCCCGCGCCGCCGCGCTGTGGCCCGGCCCCCTGCTCGTGGCCTGCCACGGCAGCGAGCTCACCGCCTTGGCGCAGGCGCAGCCGGCCCTGCGCGCGCTCGACCGCCGGGCGGTCTTCCTGCCGGTGTCGGCATTCTTGGAGGGCGAGCTGCGCCGCCTCGGCCTCGGCGCCCCCGCCCACCGCCTCCCCATGGCGCTGGGGTCGGCGCCGGCGCCGGCGGACCGCCCCGGCCGGGCGCTGGTGGTCATGGCCCGCCCGACCGCCAACAAGGGTCTACACCACGCTGTTGTGCTCGCCGCTGGCCTGGGTCGGCCCCTGTGGGTGGTGGGCAGCACCGCCGCCCAGCTCCAGGCCCGCTGCGCCGGGACCCCCGCGGCCGAGGCCGCCCGCACTGCCGCGGCGGCCGCCCCCGCGGACCTGCTCCCGGGCGAGCCCGGCGCGCCAGCGACCGGGCCCCGGATCGTCTGCTTCGGCCCCCTGCCCCGGCATGCGGCCCGGGCGCTGCTGCCGCGGGCAGCGGCGGCGGCGCTGCTGCCGGAGGCCGACCCCGACGGTCGCCGGGCGGAGGGCCTCGGCCTCGCCCTGCTGGAGGCCGCCGCCGCCGGGCTGCCTGGCCTCGCGCTCCCGGTCGGGGGCGCCGCCGAGGCCGTGGGACCGGGGCGCTGCCTGCCGGCCCCCTTGGCCTGGACTCCAGGGCTTTTCGATGAGATCAACGCTTACATCGATGATCCCGAGGCCGGCGCCGCGGCGTGGCGTTGGGTCCGCGGCGCCCACAGCCCGGCCCTCGCCGTCGAGGCCCTCCAGGGGGCGGTGGTCGAGGCCCGGCGGCGGTGGGCCGGAGGTTAGTCCCCCTCCTCCCCCGAGCGGCGATGCGCGTCCTCCACCTCTACCGCCCGACCCTGCCCGGCCAGCGCGCGCAGACCCTCCAAGTGCTGCACACGGCGGCGGCGATGGCCCGCCTCGGCGCGGAGGCGACGGTGCTCTGCGATCGCGGTCCGGGCGCGGCGCTGGACGTCGATCTCGCCGCGCTCGGGCTCGCCCCGCACCCCCGGCTCCAGGTGCGGCTCTGCCCCGCCTTGCCGCCGATCTTTCGGCGGGCGGCGGCGGGGCTGTGGTTCCGCTCCGCGGTGAAGGCCTGGTCCGAAGGGCCGCCTGGCGTCGTCTATGCTCGTGATCTCGCGCGGTTGGGCGACTTGGGCCCCGGCCTCCGCGCCCGCGGCCACCGGGTGGTCTTGGAGGTCCACGCGCTCGACGCCGCCCTCGACGCCGAGGCCGGCCGCGACCCCGGCCCGAGCGCCCGCCGGGAGGCCGCCGCCGCGCGGCTGGCGGACGGCGTGGTGGCCAACTGCACTGGCACGCTCCAGGCCTGGCGAGAGGCCGGCCTCGTGGGGGCGCTTCCCGCCTTGGCCTGCGACAACGCCGCCGATCCCAGCCGGGCGCGGCCAACGACCCCGACCGACGGCTGGGCGCGCTGCTTCGGCTCGTTCTTGCCGATGAAGGGCTTGGAGCTCCTGCTCGCCGCAGCGGCCCTCGTCGGCCGACCGCTTGAGCTCGTGGGCGGCGAGGCCGGCGCGCTGTCGGCGCTCCCGGTCGCGGGCGCCGCGCGGGTGGCGGTGCGCCCGCCCCTGCCCTATGCCCAGGTGCCCGAGGCCATGGCCGCCAGCGAGGTGCTGCTGCTGCCGCTCCGAGACAACCGCTTCGGCCGCTGCTTCGCCTCGCCGCTCAAGCTGTGGGACTACCTGCTGACCGACCGGCCCATCGTCGCGCCAGCCTTGCCGACCCTCCAGGAGCCGGCCGATCGCCTCCGGCTGCCGATCCACTGGCACCGGCCCGAGGACCCGGCCGACCTCGCGCGGGCCTGGGCCGAGGCCGAGGCCGCGGGTCCACGCCCCCGCTTCGTGCGCAGCTGGGATCAGCGGGCCGAGGAGCTGCTCCAGTTCTTTGACAACCCGATCTTCGGGGTGGCCTGAGTGCGCGCGCTGGTGGTCCTTCGGTATTTTCCGACCCTGACCGAGACCTTCGTGAACGAAGAGCTGCGGGCCCTCTGCTCGCGAGGCCACCACGTGCGGGTGCTGCGCCTCGGCGCGCGCAGCGATGGGGCCACCCTCGGCGCGCAGGTCCCGCCGGTCACGGTGCTCGATCCCCCGGGCGGCCTCCACCGAGCCGCCGCCGCCCTCCGCGCGCCCACCGCCGGGCAGCGGTTCATCGCCGCGCACCAGCGGCCCAAAGACGCGCTGCGCTACCGCGCCATGCTGGAGGCCCTGCGGCCCACCATCCATGAGATTGACGTCATTCACGTCCACTTCGCCGGTGAGGCCGCCGAGTGGGCCCACGCCCTGGCCCTCGACACCGGCCTCCCCTGGACCTGCACCGCCCACGCGGTGGACCTCTACTGCCCGCGCCCGGCGCTGCCGACGACCCTCCGCACCGCGGGCGCCGTGCTCTGCGTCTCGGAGCACGGGGCGGGCGCGCTGGGCGCCCTCGGCCTCCGCCCCACCCTGCTCCGCTGCGGGCCGCGGCTCGACGACTGGGCGGCGCTCGACCCCGGACCGGTGCAAGCGGGCCCGCTGCGCGCGCTGTTCGTCGGGCGCGACCGGCCCAAGAAGGGCCTCGATCTGCTGCTCGAGGCCTGGGCGGCCCGCCCCCGCGGCGAAGGCGACCAGCTCCACGTGATCACCGATCGCCCCCCGGCCGACCAGCGACCGCTGCCGGGCCTGCGCTGGTCGCCGTTGATGGGGCCGGCCGCGCTCCGGGCGGCCTTGGCCGCGTCCAACGTCTCGGTGCTCCCCTGCCGGCGCGCCCCCGACGGCGATCAAGACGGCGTGCCGCTGGTGCTGATGGAGGCGATGGCCGCCGGTCGGCCGGTGATCGCCGGCGCGGTCGCCGGGGTGCCGGAGCTGGTCGACGAGACCGTGGGCTGGCTCATCCCGCCCGACGACGCCGCGGCGCTGGCCCAGGCGCTGACCGCGGCCGCAGATCCCGCC
>CANHON010000281.1 GCA_947462115.1 Deltaproteobacteria bacterium
CGCCACCAGCGCGCTGTGGCTGCCCGGGCCCTGAGCCGCCCGCCCCGGGGCACTGGACCGCTCCGCTCCCGGCCGATCAGTCGCCGTCGAAGCCGAAGTTGAGGTCCTTGACCATCGCCTCGATGAGGCTGTCGTTGAGCGCCGTGACCACCGGGCCGAGCTCGCCCTCCACCACCCGGTCGAGGTTGTAGAGCGTGAGGCCGATGCGGTGATCGGTGATCCGGTTCTGCGGGTAGTTGTAGGTGCGGATGCGCTCACTGCGATCGCCGGTGCCGACCTGGGCCCGCCGGGTCTCGGCGTGAATGGCGTCCGCCGCGGCCTGCTTGGCCTCCAGGATGCGCGCCGCCAGCACCTTCATGGCCTTGGCCTTGTTCTTGTGCTGGCTCTTCTCGTCCTGGCACTGCACCACCGTGCCCGTCGGGATGTGCGTGATGCGGACCGCCGAGTCGGTGGTGTTGACCGACTGGCCGCCCGGGCCGCCTGCGCGGAAAACATCGATGCGCAGGTCCTTCTCTTGGATGTCCACCTCGACGAGCTCGGCCACCGGCATGATGGCGACGGTGGCGGCCGAGGTGTGGATGCGCCCCTGGGCCTCGGTGAGGGGCACGCGCTGAACGCGGTGCACCCCGCTCTCGTGGCGGAGGTGCTTGTAGGCGTCCGCCCCGGTGATCTGGCAGATCACCTCTTTGTAGCCGAGGGCCGACTTGCTGGCGCCGCCGCCGACGGTGATCTCCGAGCGATCCATGACCTCCATCCGCCAGCCCTGGGTGGAGGCGTAGCGCTCGTACATGCGGAACAGGTCGGCGGCGAACAAGCCCGCCTCGTCGCCGCCGGTGCCGGCGCGCACCTCGAGGATGATGTCGCGGCCCTCGAAGGGGTCTGGCGGGATGAGGCTCCGGCGCAGGCGCTCCTCGAGCGGGGCGATCTGCTCGCGCAGCCGGGCGATCTCCTCCCACGCCATCTCGCGCATGTCGGGATCGTCGGCCATCTCTTTGGCCTCTTCGATCTCGCGGCGGGTGCGGTCCAGATCGATCCAGGTCTGGACCACCGGCTCGAGGTGGGCCCGGTCGCGGGTGACCTCCTTGAGGCGGACGGGGTTGCCCACCACCGCGGGGTTGAGCAGCGCGGTGTCGAGCTCCGCGAGGCGGGCCTGGGCCTCATCGAGGTTGCGGAACATGGAGTCCTCTCAGGGTCGCGAACGGAGGCGGCCCGCCCGACGGCCGCGCCTTATGTCCCGGCCCGGCCCCCGTCCACACGGGCCACAGCGCGGGGACCGCCCCGCAGCGGCGCGCCCCATGCCCCATCGGTCCCCGCCCCTCGACCTGCACCTCAAGCTGCTCTGCGGCCTGCTCGCCGTCATGGGCGTGCCGCTGGCCTCTTTCGTCGTGCTGACGCCAATGGCCGTCGTGTCGGTCGCCCTCAACGGCATGCCCGGCGGCAGCGACCCCGACGAGCGGTGGATCCTGTTGATCCTGCTCCCCCTCTGCATGGGCCTCGGGCTGCTGGGCGCGCTTCAGCTCGCCGCCGCCTGGGGGCTCTGGCGCGGCCGCCGCTGGGGCTACCTCGGCGCCCTCCTCGCCAGCCTCGTGTGGTGCATGGGCGGCCTGCTGCCCTTCGGCCTCTACGGCCTGTTCGCCTTGCTGCGGGCCGAGGTCCGCCCGCGCCTCTCGGAGCAAGCCCCTTCACCCCCCTAACGTGCTGGGCGTCATTCTCCGCGCCCAGCTGCCTTCAGCGCGGCCGCGCGGTGGCCCGCCGAACCAAGAGCCCCTGCTTCTCCACCTGCTGCAAAAAGTCGGCGTAGAGCTGGTCGGTGAGGTGGCGCCGGTCGAAGGGCGTGCCGCCGAGCCGCTCGGCGACAAAGGCCTCCAGCTCGGGCTGCCCGGTGCCGGCCCAGGCCGAGCCCAGGTAGGTGCAGGTGGGATCGGCCAATTCATCGGCCGCCACCTCGATGGCCGGCAGGGCCGGGGCCGGGTGGGGCGCGTCGGCGGCCATCGCGTCGAGGTCAAAGATGTCGAACAGCGGATCGGCGGCGGTGTCGCGGACCGTGAGCGGCTCCAGGCCGTAGAGCTGCGTCAGGAGAGCGATCACGCTCGTGTGGTCCACCGGCGTGTGAAAAACGGTGCCCGGCTTCACCCAGGGCGAGACGAGGAGCGTCGGCACCCGAAAGCCGGCCTGACCAAAACCGTCGGCCGCGCGCTGGTCGGGGAAGCTCGGCGGGGGCACATGGTCGAAAAAGCCCCCGTGCTCGTCATAGGTGACGATGAACAGGGTGCGCTCCCACTGCGGGCTGTCGCGCAGGGCCTCGTAGAGCTGGCCGATGAACAGCTGCCCGGCCAAGGGGTGGGCCGGCGGGTGGTCGTCGTTGCGGCCGAAGATCGGCTCGACGATGCTGACGTTGGGCAAGGTGCCCGCCGCCGCCCGCGCGAAAAAGCCGTCCATATCGTCAAAGTCGTCGGCGCCGACCGAGACGTCCCCCACCAAGGGCAAGAAGGGCAGGTTGTTGTAGAAGCAGGCCCAGGTGTGCCCCGCGGCCTTGATGTGCGGGTAGATGCTGGGCGTGGGCTCGGGCGGCAGCTCGTTGGTGCGGACCGCTCCGGACTGGGCGCAGTGCAGGTAGAAGCGGTTGGGCCAGGTGCCGGCCAGCAACGCGCAGTGCCAAGCGTCGGCCAGCACGAAGTGATCGGCCAGGGTGTGGCTGGTGCTCAGGTAGTCCCGCGTCCAGTAGCCCATGACCTCGTGGGCGCTCTCCGGGCTGCGGTCGGCCATCTGCGTGACAAAGCCGTCGTTTTGGCCCTCGTTCCACTGGGCGTGGCAGGAGGTCCAGGAGTGCGGCGGGTCGGGCACGCAGTCGAGGGCCGTAGGGAAGACCGGCACCGGCGCGCCCGCGTCGTCGGGGTTGCTCATGCCCTCGACAAGGCCGTCCACCGCGTCATCTCCATCGAGGAGCGAGCGGGCGCCCATGTAGTGATCGAAGGAGCGGTTCTCCATCATCAGCACCACGACGGTGTCGATGCGGGCGCGCACCAGATCCCAGCCCACCAGCGAGGGCGTGGGCCCGGCGGTGTCGCCGCCGCTGTCCTTGGCCTCGCTGCCGCTATTTTCGCCGCTGGCCCCGCCCTTGGTGGCGCAGCCGACGCCCGCGAGGCCGCCGAAGGAGGCGAGGCCAGCGAGCAGGGTGCGCCGGTCCACGGAGACCGGCGGGGACACCGGCGCGAGGCCGCTGGCGGGCGCCAAAGGGGGCCGGGTGGGCGGCGGGGCGGACGAAGGGGGCATGGGCGCTCCAGCGGCGGGCGGAGGGGTCCGCCCCCGGAGCTTAGCTGCCGCCGACCGAGCGCAGGGGGGCCACCGTGGCGCCCAGGGCGTGCTGGAAGGCCGCGACGGGATCATCCGGCAGACCGACGCGGAGCGCCCGCTGCGCCGCCGCGCGCTCGGCCCCGATGAGCTGATCGGCCCCGCGCGCGAAGCAGTGGCGCGGGTCCAGGGGCGGCCAGTGGTCGAGCCCGGCGAGGCGCGGATCGAGCCGCAGCTCGGCGTTGGCGGCCCCCTCGACCTCTTGGTGGAGCAGGGCGTCCACCGGGTTGCCGGTGCCGGTGAGCAGCGTGGCGATGATGGTGAGGCTGCCGCCCTCGCGCAGGGCCCGACCGGCCGCGAAGAAGCGACGGGCGCGCTGCACCGCCGCCAGATCGACGCCCCCGAGCAGCTCCCGGCCGCCGATCGGCGCCACGGCGTTGTGGGCGCGGGCCAGCCGCGACAGAGAATCGACCAGCAGCAGCACGTCGCGGCCCTGCTCGACCATGCGGCGCGCGCGCTCGAGCACGATCTCCGCGACCTGCACGTGGCGGGCCGGGGGCTCATCGAAGCTCGAGGCGATGATCTCCGCGCCGGGCAGCGCCGCCGTATAGGCCGGGACCTCCTCGGGGCGCTCGTCCACAAGCAGCACCAGCACGGCGACCTCGGGCTCCTGCTGCATGGCGGCCCGGGCGAGCTCGCGCAGCAGGCTGGACCGACCGGCCCGCGGCGGGGCGAGCACCAGCACCCGCTGCCCCAGGCCCAAGGGCAGCGAGACATCGACGATCGCCAGCGAAGGATCGGCGCCCGCGAGCAGCAGCGGCCGGTTGGGGGTCATTGGGCTGAGGTTGTCGAAGAGGATCTTCTCCTTCTCGCTCTCCGGGCTGCGGCCGTTGACCAGCTCGATCTTGATGAGCGCGAAGTAGCGCTCGCCCTCCTTGGGGGCCCGCACCGCGCCCACCACCAGATCGCCAGTGCGCAGGTTGAACCGGCGGATCTGCGAGGGCGAGACGTAGACGTCGTCGGGGCCGGGCAGGTAGTTGCAGTCCGGCGCCCGCAAAAAGCCGAAGCCATCCGGCAAGGTCTCGAGCACGCCGCTGCCCCGCGCGCCCGAGGCGCCGGCCCGCCGCCGCACGATCTCGAAGATGAGCTCCTGCTTCTTGAGCGCAGCGGCGCTGTCGACGCCGAGCTCGCGCGCGTCGGCGACCAGGTCGGTGATGGGGCGAGCGCGCAGCTCGTTGAGATCAAGGGCCATGGGACCAACGGGGGGCGGGAGGGTCGGGGCTCGCGGGGTGCCGCTGGCGCGGCGCGATCGCCCGATGGAGGGGGGGTGCTCGCGGAGGGGGATCTTCAGCAGTTTGACTTGACCTGTCAAGCCCTGGCCTCGACGGTCGCTGAGCACAGCGCCGTTTGGGCCACTCCCGAGCCGATCGCGGCCCGGGCGGAGGGGGCTTGGCCTGTGTGGACGCAGCGCGCAAGCCCCTGACACCGCTTGCAACGGTAGCACGACGGACAGGACGCTCGCTCAGGCCGCCGCGGCAGGGTCAAGCCCGGTCTTGACACCAAGATCGGCACCCAATCGTTGGTCTCGGCGATCCCCTCGGGGGCTGATCCCGCGGACTTTCGGACAGAGCGGACATCCTGCCCTTGTGGCGCGCCGCCGCTGGCCCTACGCTGGGGCCGACGCGGGCCCCGCGCCCCACGGAGGATCTGATGCCCAGCACGCCCATCGCAGCCCACAACGCCCGGATGGTGGCCATTTTGATCGGGGCCTGCGCGCTGTCCGCCTGCGCGCCCGGGCCGGACTCCAGCAAAGACGACGACTCCGGCGCGATCGCCGACGAGGGCGCGGGCGGCGACGGCGGGGGCGGCGACGGCGCCTCCACCGACGGCGTCTCGCCCTCGATCCTCGAGGCCGACGCCTGGTGCTACCCGCACGCCGATGGCGAGGCGACCAACTACTTCTGGTCCGCCACCCTGGTCTACACCGACCCCCAGGGCGACAACACCATCGAAA
The DNA here is from genome assembly GCA_947462115.1 of Deltaproteobacteria bacterium. GTDB lineage: Bacteria > Myxococcota_A > UBA796 > UBA796 > UBA2385 > JAEUKK01. The sequence continues at coordinate 5,306 of CANHON010000281.1, forward strand.
ACTTCTACACCGACGGTGTTTTGGTGCAGCAAGGCGGGGCCGAGGTCGCCCGCTACGCCCTGGCCTGCCGCGACGGCGTCTGCCTCGCCTCCTGGTCCGAGGCCGAAGATCTCGTGGCCTGCGCCAACGCCGAGGCCTACACCATCCTGCTCACGATCGCCGACGAGGACGGCAACCTGAGCACCCCGGCCGAGCGCACCGGCCGACAAGGCGCGGACCCCTCCGGCCGTTAGCCCCTCCCCTCTCCACTACGCTGGGCGCCCCGCGGGGCCCGCCCCGCGGCCGGGCGCTGGCGGGGGTTCGCGGCGGGGCCGCTCCGTCGGCGCGGGCGCCGACCCGCTGCGCGGCCCCTCGGCTCCCTGGCGCGCGCGAGGCGGCCCCTCGGCTCCGTGGCGCGCGCGAGGCGGCGCCGCGGTCCTTGGGCGGGGCCGCCCGCCGGTGCTACGCTGCGCCCGGAGGCGAAGTCCATGGCGAACAACGGCGCGCGGCCCACGGTCCCCCCCACCCGGCGCAGCGGCGCGCGGCCCAGCGGGCGGCGCGGCGCGGCCGAGCTCGTGCTGGTGCTGCTCGCCGCCGTGATGGTCGGCGCAGCGATGCTGGGCACCGACGGGCCCACCCGCCCACCCGCCGACACCGGCCTCGACACCGGCGCCGTCGACACCGCCGCCCCGGACACCGGCACCACCGACACCGGCACCACCCCCGGCACCGACGGCACCGACGGCACCACCGACACCGCGGCGGCCACCGACAGCGCCGAGCCCTGCGACACCGGCGCCTGCGCCGAGGTGGCCCAGACCTCCGGCAGCGGCCTCGCGGGCGAGAAGGGCGGCTTCGGCTGCAGCGCCGCCCCGGTCGGGACGGCGGGCTCCGCGCTGATCGGCGGGCTCGCGCTGGTCGCGCTGCTCGGGCGCCGCCGCCGCTGAGGGCGCGCCCGGGCCCACCCCACCGAGAGCAGCCTACAGCACGCCAATGTCCGCGCCCGGGCGGCCG
>CANHON010000282.1 GCA_947462115.1 Deltaproteobacteria bacterium
CTGACCTCGTGGATCTGGGCCATCTCCGGCGCCACAAAATAGGCCGCCTTCAACGAGATGGCGCCCGATCGCAGGCGGCGTCGCCGATCCACCGCCGGCCGCGGGTCCACCGGCACCGGGGTCTGCAGCTCGAAGAACTGCAGGTGGCGCGCGCCCGGGTCGAGGCTGAGCAGGTTCTGCAGGGTGGTGGTGCCGGTGCGCGGGAAGCCCACGATGAACAGGGGCGCAGGCAAGGGCACCTGCGCGAGATCAGCGTGCTGTCGGGCGTAGTCGGCGAGGCAGAGGCGGTTGACCAGGGCCTTCTGCATGGTCGCCCGCGCCGCCACCCGGCCGAGCGCGGTGAGGGGCGCGGCGTTGAGCGCCGAAAAGATCTGGTCGAGGGCGGGCCGGAAGCCCGGCGGACCGAGCTCGCGCAGGCCGGTCTGACGCCGGGCGGCGGCGATGATGGCCTCGGCGTCGAGGCGCGCGAGGCCCGGCGCGATCCGCAGCAGGGCGCGTAAAAAGGCGTCGGCGGCGGCCAAAGCGGGGCGATAGGACTGGTCGGCCACGGTGAGGGCGGCCGGGCTGTGCGGAGGAGCAGACATGGGCACGAGGGCTATCCCGCGGGCGGCGCGCGACGCGAGGACCATCGCGAGAACAGCCTTTGCTGCGCTGCTCTGCGCGGCCAGCGCCCCAGGATGTCGGCGCGCCGCCGGCCCGCCCGCCGAGGAGCCCGACTGGTACGCCGCGGTGGGCGCCGACTGGCCGATGGGCCTGCCGGGCGAGGGTCCGGGCCCCGGCTTCGCCCACCGCGGGGGGGCCGAGCGCCGGGTCGATTGGCCGGAGCAGGCCGGCGGGGTCCTGTGGATGCGGACCAACGACCAAGGTTTTCGCGAAGACGCGCCCACCGCAGCCGCGCCCACGCCCGGCCGCCCCCGGTGGATCGCGCTGGGCGACAGCCACACCGACGGGGTCGCCGACAACGCCGACACCTGGCCCAACCGCCTCGAGGCCCGCCTCGCCGAGGCCGGCCAGCCGGTGGAGGTGATCAACGCCGGCGTCGGCTACTACGGCCCCGACGAGCTTCAGCGCGCGGGGCAGGCCCTGCTGCGCCTGCGGCCGGCGCGCCTCATCGCGGCGCCTTACCTTGGGAACGACCTGCTCGACGCCATTGTGAGCGCATCCCGCGAAGGGGGCCCGCCCATCCCGGCCCAGCCGCCCCGGGCCGAGCGCCTCGCGGCCATGGCCGAGCGCCACCCCGGCGCGGTCCACCAGGCCCTCAACCAAGATCTGCTGCTGGCCGAGCACCCGGAGCTCGTGGCCCCCGCCTGTGCCCGCTTGGCCGGGGCGCTGCGGGGCCTGTGGGCCGCGGCGGCGGGCCAGGGCGTCGAGCTCTGGGTCATTCCCCTCCCCCCCTTGTTCGACGTGGCCCATCCGGACGCGATCCTCGCGGACGCTGAGTCCATTTTGGGCCTGCCGCGGGCGGCGGTGGGGCAGCACCGGGCCTGCGCCGCGGGGCTCGAGGCGGCGGTGCGGGCCGGGGGCCCCCCTGGCGCTGTCCTTCGCTGGATTGACGTGCAGCCAGCCATTTTGGCGGTCGGCGCCCCCGCCTACTGGGCGGCCGACCAGCACCTGAGCGCCCGCGGCCTCGACGCGGTGGCCGAGGCGCTGGCGGCGGCGGCGCTGGCCGAGGCCGGCGGCGCGGGCGCGCCCGGGCGATAAAGCGCCGGGCCGGGGCGCCGTCGCGGCCCGCGCGAGGAGCACCGGATGGCGGCCGAACTGTTTTGCCCGAGCGCGGCCCTTGTGGCCGGCGCCTGCAAGGCCAAGGGCGGCCTGCTGGTCGCCCGCCTCGAAGATGGCGCGCTGGTCGCAGTAGACGCCGCCTGCCCCCACCAAGGCTACCCGCTGGCCCAGGGCAGCCTGCAGGGCTGCGTGATCACCTGCGCCTGGCACAACTTCAAGTTTGACCTGCGCACCGGCGCCGCGGTCATCGGCGAAGAGGGCCTCAAGCAGCACCGGGTCTACGAGCAGGGGGGCGAGATCTGGGTCGAGCGCGACGAGGCGGTCGACGTCGGCAAGGCGTGGCGCAGCCTCGGCGAGGCCATGGGGCAGGGGCAGCTCGGCCGGGCGGCGCGCGAGCTCGGCCGCCTGCGGCTGGCGGGGCTGAGCTTTGACGCCCTCCTCGTCTGGATCGCCGCCACCGACGCCAATCACGCCGAGTACAGCCCCAGCCACACCGGGGCCTTGGCCTGGGCCCTGCGCCGCTGGCAGGCCGAGGTGCCCGCGGGCCAGGACCCGTTCGTCCACGAGCTTCAGCTCCTCACCGAGGCCGCCGCCCAGTGCGCCGAGGCCACCCGGGGCCGTCCGGCGCGCCCGCGCCCGGCGCCGGTCCAGCCCGGGGCCGACGCGACCGAGGCCGCCCGCGCCTTCGCCGCCGCGGTCGAGGCCGAGCGCGCCGACGAGGCCGAGGGCCGGATGCGGGGTTTTGTGGCCGCCGGCTGGGATCGGGCCGCCCTGCGCGCCGCCCTGAGCCCGGTGGTCTCGGCGCACTTCCTCGACTTTGGGCACGCGCTGATCTACGCCGAGCGCATGCTCGACCTCGCCGCGCTCGACGGGGGCAGCGCAGCGGACGCCATTCTGGGCGGCTACGCCTTCGGGCTGGCCAACGGCACCCGCGAGAGCGCCCTGCCCAGCTGGGCCGGCTTTCGGGCCAAGTGGGCGGCCTGGTCCCACGCCGGCGGCCCGGCCCGCGCGGCGGCGGCCTTGGCCCAGGGCTCGGCGGGCCCCGAGGCGAGGGCCGCGGCGGCGGCGCGGGTGGTGGAGGCGGCGGCGGCCAGCGGCCCGGCCAGCGCGCTGTTTGACGTGCTCAAGGGCATCGTGGAGGAGGGCGAGGCCGAGGGCGCCATCGACGGCCTCGTGCTCGCCGCCAGCGGGCTGCTGCTGCAGGCCGACCTGGCCACCCTCGCCGACCCCGAGATCGACGAGGGCTGGCTCGACCTCACCCACCGGCTCACCGCCGCCCACGCCCTGCGGGAGCCCTTGGCGCTGTGGCCCGCCGCCGACGCGCTGCGCCTGTTGCTTTTGGTGGGGCACTTTGTGGCCTTGGGCCGCGGCCTGTCCGGCCCCCCGGTGCAGCCCGAGCCCGCGCCCGACCCGCAGGCCCTCATCGCCCGGGCCCTGTCCGATCGCGCCGCCCGGCCGATCTTCTTCGCCCACGATGTGAAGGTCCTACAAGTCGCCATTTTCGAGGCCGAGCTCCTCGGGGATCCGGCGCCGCTGCAGGCCGCCCACCGCTACCTCTGGTCGCCGGTGCAGGAGCGCAGCGCCCGAAAACTGGCCGTGGAGGCCGCGCGCCTGCTGCGCGAGGGCAAGCCGCCCCGGGGCCTCACCGGCTGAGCGCCGGGCCCGCCTCGCGCGCGCCAGGGCGCCGAGGGGCCGCGCAGCGGGTCGGCGCCCCGCGCCGACGGAGCGGCCCCGCCGCGAACCCCCGGCAGGGCCCGGCCGCGGCGGCCCTCGGCCGACGCGGGGCGCCCGGATCGGGCCGATCGATCGTGCGCCGACGCCGGACGTTCCCTTGAGGAGTACACAAAGCGGCCGATGGATGCGGAAACCGTCCCGCCTGACGCCCCTTTTGCATCGCGTGGCGCATGATGTGCGCCACTCTCTCCCCCCGAGGTGCCCATGTCCGCTCTGTCGCCGATCGCCCGCCTGCTCCCATCGCTGCTCCTGCCCCTGGTGCTCGTCGCGTGCAACGACGAGGCGGTCGAGACCGACGCGCCGGTGTTCACCGACGGCGACGAAGCGGAGCTCGAGCTCGCCGAGGAGCTGGCCCTGTCGGCCCTGAACGCCGCCGATGGCCCCATCGCGCAGAAGGGCGTGCAGGACGTCAAGGTCATCAAGCGCCAGGTGGATGACCTGTCGATGGCGCACGTGAAGGTGCAGCAGGCCATCGCCGGCGTCCCGGTCTGGGGCGGCGAGGCCATCGTGCATTTGCAAGCCAACGGCGAGGTCTTCGCCCTCACCGACGCGCTGATCGGCGGCCTGAACCTCGACGTGCGCCCCGACTACGACGCCGATGAGGCCCTCGACATCGCCGCCGCCATCGCCTTGCCCTGGGAGGCCCAGACCGCCGAGCCCCGCGCCGACCTGTGGGTGCTGCCGGCCATCGACGGCGAGAACAACCTCGCTGAGCCCCACCTCGTCTGGCGCGTCCAGCAGATGCGCACCGAGGGCGTGGACGACCCGACCATGCCCGTGCTGTTCATCGACGCCCACGACGGCTCCCTGGTCTGGTCCTACGAGAACCTCCAGACCGCGAGCTGCTCCGGCGCCACCAACTTCTACGGCACCGTCAACTTCGACTGCTACACCGACGGCACCAGCTTCTTCACCGAAGATCAGGCCGACACCCTCGGCGTGTTCAGCTACGGCAACACGACCAGCTCGCTCTACTACGTGAGCAGCACGACCACGAGCTTCCCCACCGACCAGCTCACCAAGAACGCCGTCGAAGCGATGTACGTCGCCAACCAAACGCACGACTACTACGTCAATGTGCACGGTCGCAACGGCATCGACGGCGCCGGCGGCCCCGTGGACGTGACCGCCCACGGCGTCGGCTACCTCAGCTCCTTCACCAGCTACAGCCGCAACTACGTGAACGCCTTCTGGGACGGCACCTCGATGACCTACGGGGACGGCGACGGCGTGAACTCCCGCTCGCTGACCGTGCTCGACGTGGGCGGCCATGAGTTCACCCACGGCGTCACCCAATACGAGGCCAACCTCACCTACTCGGGCGAGCCGGGGCACCTCAACGAGGCCTACTCCGACGTGTTCGGCGCCATGGTCGAGCGCTACAGCGCCGGCCAGAGCGCCAACACCTGGCTCATCGGCGAGGCCACCTGGACGCCCTCGGTCTCCGGCGACGCGCTCCGCTACATGGCCGACCCGGCCGCCGACGGCGTCAGCCGCGACTACTGGACCAGCGGCATCGGCTCGGTGGACGTGCACTACGGCTCCGGCGTGCCGAACCTGGCCTTCTACCTGCTCTCTGAGGGCGGCACCCACCCCCGCGGCAAGAGCACCGTGGCGGTCACCGGCATCGGGGCCGACGACGCGGCGGCCATCTGGTACAGCGCGCTGGCCAACTACATGACCTCCAGCACCAACTTCGCGGCGGCCCGCACCGCGCAGATCAACGCCGCTACGGCCATTTTCGGCGCCGGCTCCCCCGAGGTGGACGGTGTGATGAACAGCTGGGCGGCGGTCGGCGTGGGCGCGGCGGCCGGCGGCGGCGGGGGCACCACCCCCACCTGCACCAGCACCAGCTACAGCGGCTCCCTCACCCGCGCGGGGCGCAGCGCCTACGCGCCGGGCAGCAGCGGCCTGAGCGCCGGCACCAACCCCATGACCGTGTCGATGACCGGCCCCTCCAGCGCCAACTTCAACCTCTACCTCGAGGTGAAGGTCGGCCGGAACTGGACGGTGGTGGGCAGCAGCACGGCGAGCGGCTCCACCGAGTCGCTGAGCTACACCGGCTCCAGCGGGACCTACCGGGTGCGCGTGACCTCGGCCACGGGCACCGGCAACTACGCCATCAGCTGGTGCAAGTAGTCCAACCGGGGGCTTAGCCCAAGGCTCGGGGGTGTCCGGAAGGGCGCCCCCGACGCTTTTTTGGTGAAGCTCAGGCCGGCAGGTGCGCGGCGATCACGTAGTCGTGGCCAAAGTCGATGCCGCCACGGTCGGCCACCACCGCGAGGGCGCGGCCCCGCAGGTCCTCGATGTGGGCGCGCAGCGAGGCCACCAGCGCCGGGTCGCGGATCAAGGGCAGCTTGCTCAAACAGACGTCGAGCTGCCCGTTCACGTAGCGCTCGCGGAAGCGGATGGACATGCGCTCGCTGTGATCGACCACCAGCCCGGCGGCCTCGAGCGCGCGGCGGGCCCAGTCGTCGGGGTACTCGCGGTAGCAGCGGTGGCCGGCCAGCAAGATGCAGGCGTCGCGCAGGCGGGAGATCTCGAGGATCAGCCGCCCGCCCTCGGTCTCGGCCTGGTCGGGGAAGGGCCCGAGCCCGATGACGTAGAGGGCGCCGCCCGGGCGCAAGTGCTGGCGCAGGCGCGGAAACAGCCGGTCCTGAAAGTAAGGGGCGAAGCCGTCGAGGGCGCCGAGCAGGTAGTCCGCCAGAATAACGTCGTACTGCTCATCCACGAGCAGGACTGGGTCCGCCCAGTCGCCCACGATGAGGCCGTCTTGGGGGCGGAGCTGGGCGGCGTACTTGCGCCCCAGCTCGCCTTTTCCGCC
>CANHON010000283.1 GCA_947462115.1 Deltaproteobacteria bacterium
AGGCCGCTGCGGCTCCTTCGGTGGAGCGCGGCGAGCTGCTGCTCCAGGTCGGCGGAGACGTTGCTGTTGAAGGACTTGATGCGGACATAGCCGACATCGCCGTCCAGCAGCTCGCTCGTGACCGGGTTCAGCCGGATGCGGTCGCGGACGATGGTGACCGGGAAGGGCTCGGGCGTGCCTTTTCGCTTGATGGTGATGGTGACCGGCGCGCCGATCTGCCCCCGCAGCCGCGTCACGGCGTCGGAGACGTCCATGTTGATGGTGGACTCGTCTTCGATGCGGATGATCTGATCGCCGCTCTGGAGGCCGGCTTTGGCGGCGGGGGTGCCGTCGATGGGCTGCCGAATCGTCAGCACGCCCGTGCGGCTCTCCAGCTCGATCCCGAGCCCCCCGAACTCTCCCTGGTTGTCGATCTCCATCTCTTTGGCGGCGGCGGGCGGCAACAACAGCGTGTGGGGGTCGAGGGTGCTGAGCACCCCGTTGATGATCGCGTACTCCACGTCCGCCCGGTCCACCTCCGGCCCGAGGTGCTCGTCGAGGATCGCGGCCACGCGGCGCAGCTCGCGGCTCATGGCCCGCACGCTGACCATCGGCTCGACGGTCAGCGTCGTGGAGTAGGACGAGACCGAGACGTGGAGGCGCTGCCCGTTGGGCTCGCGGGTGAGCATGACCTCGTTGAAGTCCCGCTCCACCCGGTCGAGCGCGGCTTGGAACATCTGCTCCGGGTCGATGCGCGCCCGCTCGACATAGCGCTGCTCCACATAGTAGAGATCACGCTCCAGCACGGTCAGATCGCGAAGCGAGTACCCGCTGCCGAGGCCCAGGGCGCTCATGGCGTCGCTCAGCGCGCCCTCCCCGGGGGGCTCGGCCGGCGTGAGGCCCGCGGCGCCGAGGGCGTGGTAGCCCAGCAGGCCAATCGGGAAGGCGAACATCGCCAGAGAAGCGTGGATGTACCAGCGTTTGTTGCTCCCCATGGGCGCGCTCGTCGGGTTCGGGTCGGGCATGGACGTTCCGCGCGCAGAGGGGGCGTACCTGTTCGGATGCTAGGTCAATCTGGTAGGCGTGTCAAACCCGCGCAGGCACGTTCACATCCTCGGCGGGGGCCGCGCGGGCTCCGGCGCCTTCGGCCCGGCGGTCGGGGATGCTGAGGCAAAAATCGGTCAGAGAGTGTCCGGGTGGCGGGCGAGCGGGCCGCGGGCCCGTTGACGTCGCGCGCGGAGGCGCATAGGCGCGCGAGGGCGGTCGAGTGCCCATGCTGGACCGCGGGTGCTGCGGCGCGGTCCCCCAGGGGCTTCCGGACTCCTTTGATCGTCATCCACCGCCGTCGCTTCCCCAAAGAGCGCTGCGCGATGTTTACTCGGGCCTGCGCCCCTCCAGCCTGAGCTCGCCGTTCGACTGCGGCCCGAAGAGTGCCATGGCCCTCAAGATCAAGTGTCCGCACTGCCAGTCCCCGCGGCGCCTTGAGCAGCCCTACCCCATGCCGGGCGCGGAGCTGCACTGCTTGGTGTGCGGGCACACGCTCGCCATCACCTACCCGCCGGGGATGGTCGAGCGCTTGGCCGAGCGGGGCGTTCTTTTCGATGACCCCTCCGCGGGTCCCTCGCTGCGGTCCGGCGCGTACGCGGAGCCGCCGCCCCCCGCTCCTTCGGTCCCCTCCCGGCCGCCGATGCCGACGCCGAACCGGGCCCGTCCGCCGGGGCCCGCCGCGCCCACCCCGCCGGCCCTCGGTCACCTCGGCGCGGTGCCAAGCGCCACTCCGGCCTTGCCGTCGCCCTCTCCCGCTCCTGCTCCGTCGACGCGCGCGGCGACGCCGATCAGCCCGCCCGCGCCGACCCGACCGCCAGCCGGTGAGCCCGCGCGGCCCCCGGCGGTCGCGCCCCCGCGCGCGGAGACCCGGGCCCCCCAAGAGGTGCAGCGGGCGGCCCGGGTGGGCACGACGGCGCCGCCCCGATCGACCCCGCCTGCGCCCCCGGCCCCGGCCCCGGCCAAGTCCCGCCTCGGGTGGTTCGCTCGCCTGCTCGTCGGCACGGTGCTCCTGGGGCTCTTTGGCGCGGTCGGCGCCGCTGTGGTCGTGGCGGGCGTGGTCCTGCCGCTTCGCGCCGACCTCCCCACCGTGGACGAGCTCGGCAAGTACAACCCGCCGTCGGTGACCGTGGTCTACGACGTTCACGGGAAGGTCCTCGGCGAGGTCTACGAGAAGCGCCGCTACGTCAAGCCCCTCGAAGCGGTGCCCCAGCACGTCCAGGACGCCTTCCTGGCCGCGGAGGACGCCAACTTCTGGAGCCACGGGGGCGTGGACTACGAGGGCATCGTGCGGGCCTTCGGGCGCAACGCCCTCAAGGGCCGCAAGGCCCAGGGCGCCTCGACCATCACGATGCAGGTGGCGCGGAACTTCTTGCTGAGCAGCGAGAAGACCTATGAGCGTAAGATCAAAGAGATCCTCCTGAGCTGGCGCATCGAGGAGACCTTCGACAAGCGCCACATCCTCTACCTCTACCTGAACCAGATCTACCTCGGGTCCGGCGCCTACGGCGTCGAGGCGGCCTCCCGCACGTACTTCGGAAAAGGCGTGGCTGACATCACCCTCGCGGAGGCGGCGATCCTCGCGGGGCTCCCGCAGCGCCCGAGCGACTACTCCCCCCACATCCATTGGGAGAAGGCCCGGGTTCGCCAAGAGTACGTGCTGGGGCAGATGTTGGAGAAGGGGTACATCGACGCGGCCACGCACCGCGCCACCCTCGAGGAGGCGGTCTCGATTCACCGCGCGCCCAATGAGTTCTTGACCCAGGCGCCCTCCTTCACCGAGCACGTCCGGCGCTACTTGGTCAACACCTACGGCTTCGACAAGATCTACAACGACGGGCTCGCCGTTCACACCACCTGTGACCTGGAGCTGCAAGAGGCCGCGCAGCGCTCCCTCGTGGAGGGGGTCACCCACGCCGACAACCTCGTGGGCTGGCGTGGGGCGGCCGAGAACGTCGGAGCGGGCGGGGTGGAGGCCGCGCTGGCCACCCAGGAGAGCGCCCTGCTCACCGAGGCCGCCGAGGCCACCCTGGTCGTGGGGCCGCCGGACAAGGGCGGCTTTGGTCCTCGACCCGCTCGATCCAGCTTGGTCGAGGGGCGGCGCTACCCGGCGGTGGTCAAGCGCGTAGACAAGGGGCACGCGATCGTCGGGATTGGCGCGCACGAGGCCATCATCCCCTTGAGCTGGTCCAAGTGGGCCTACCCGCCCAACCCCGATCGCTCGTTCAAGAGCCGGGCGCAGGACTCGATGCTCAACGTCCTCAAGGTCGGCGACCGGGTCGAGGTCGACGTGGCCGGCCTCGACTGGCAGACCTTCGACAACCTCAAGGGCTACAAGGCCGCCGGGTCTGGGCCCTACGCTGCCGCGCGGCTCTACCAAAAGCCAGACCTGGAGGGCGCCTTCTTCGGCTACCGCCAGAGTGATGGCGCGGTCCTGTCCATGGTCGGCGGCGTGGACTTCGCGAAGTCGGAGTTCAACCGGGTCACCCAGGCGCGCCGACAGGTCGGCTCGACCTTCAAGCCGATCGTGTACGCCGCCGCGATCGCCACGCGCGAGGTCACCGCCGGGACGGTCGTTCAGGACGCGCCGACCGCCTTCGCCACCATCGGCGGCCTGTGGAAGCCCGGCAACTACGGCGAGGACTACCTCGGCAACATCACCCTGCGGCGCGCGCTTCAGATGTCTCGAAACACCTGCACGGTGCGGGTGCTCGACCGGGTGGGCCTCGAGCCCATCTTCCAGATGGCCGGTCCGCAGCTCCGCATCGGCTACGACGAGCCGGCTTGCACCCGTACCCACCAAAAGCTCGGCACCGAGTGCAAAGGCACGACCACCCCTTCGCGGGTCGCCGGCATGGAGTGGTGTGAGCACTGCGAGGCCGACAGCTGCCCCCTCGTGAAGGCCGGACGGCAGAGCATCCGCATCGACGGCGCCTCGCTCCCGGTCGGCGAAGAGATGCGGTGCATGGACGAGGCCCAGACCATCAACGGCGAGCAGTGGTGCCACTCCTGCGACGTGAACCTCCGGGTCTGTGACTCCCTCAAGCTGGAGCAGATCCCGAGCACCGACCCTTGCGTTGACGCGCGGCGCGACAGCAGCGGCCAGGTCTGGTGCCGCAGCTGTGATCTCAGCATGGGCCTCGGCTCCAGCTCCTTGACGATGGTGGAGCTCGTCCGGGCCTACAGCGCCTTCGCGACCTACGGACGGCTCGTCGAGCCTCACTGGATCAACCGCGTCGAAGATCGCGACGGCACCGTGATCGAGGAGTGGACGGCCCCCGCGGATGGCTGGCCCGAGGCGATCCCGCCCGGCGTGGCGGGCGTCGGCCACTTCTTGCTCCGCGAGGTCGCCACCGGCGGCACCGCGGCCGCCTCCAACAAGCTCGGCATTCAGGTCGCGGGCAAGACCGGCACCACCAACGACGAGCACGACACGTGGTTCGTGGGCTACGACCCGGAGATCGTCGCCGCCGCCTGGGTGGGCTACGACCAGCCGCGGAAGATCGGGCAGTCGTTCACCGGCGGGCACACCGCCTTGCCGATCTGGATGGACTACATGAAGGTCGCTTCGCCCAAAAGCAAGAAGCTGAGCTTCCGCCCCATCCCCGGCGTAGAGATGGTGCCGATCGACGAAAAGACTGGCCGGGTGGCGTCCGGCGGCCGGGCGATCCCGATGTTGCCGGGCACCGCGCCGCAGAACACCGGGGCCGAGATCGGCCAAAAGACCGCCGAAGACCTCCTCACCACGGACTTTTGATGGCGCGCCGCTCCAATCGCCCCCTCCCCTTCGCCCGCCGCGCCGCTCTACTGCTGTTGGCGCTCGCCGGCCTCGCCTCGGGCTGCGCCACCACGGCGACCTACGTCGCCGACCGGTGCGATGTCAACGTGCTGGACGTCACTCCGGCGGAGGCGGCTCCGGGCGCCGAGGTGACGGTCGTCGGCGGTCCGCTCACCCGGGACTGGGACACCATTGTGCTGGTGGCCGGCGTCTCGGCCACGATCGCCGGCCTCGATCGCGAAGGCTGCACGGAGTGCGACAGCTGCCGCAGCGCCGCGAGCTGCAACGCCTGCGATGACTGCGATGACTGCGACGCGACCTGCGCCGCACTCTGCGTCGAGTCCGTGCGCTTCGTCGTGCCGGAGCTGCCCCCTGGGCGGGCGGAGCTCCGGTTGATCAACGCCCACGGCGGCAGCCTCGCCGCGGAGCTGCTCGTCCTCGAGCCGGCGGTGGACACCGGCGCCGCCGAGGACACCGCTTCGGACAGCGGCAGCGACACCGCTGCCCCGCCGCCCCCCGCGGCTGCGGCAGAGTGCCGGTGATCGGGCCACCCGTGCCTCCGGATCGCGCTGCCCCCTCCCCACGAAGCCCTCGATCGTGGTAGAAGTCTTGGGTCTATGGGGTGCCTCACCGCACCGCTCGCCTGGGCACCGTCCACACCGACGCCCGGGCCCACTGTCTCCCCTCCCATCGGCGCCGGCGATCTCTGGTCGCTCCGCCCTCTGGAACGTGTGATGCGCAAGCTGTTGCCGCTCAGCCTCGGTGTCCTCGGCGCCTTCTTGTTCAGCCAGGAGGCCCTCGCCGGAGGTGTCGGCGTCTTTGGAGCCGGCGGCCTCCGCCAGGCCCCCGCCTACTACTACCGCGACGACGGCGTGCAGTTCGTCGACTTCCAGAACCGCGGCGCCAACAGCTTCGGCGCGGAGTTCCTGCTCGGCGACCGCGACGACAAGCTCCAGGGCGTCATGCGGGCCTTCGGCATCTTTGATGCCCCGGTCGAGACCCCCGAAGATGCCAAGGTGACCTCGGGCACCTACACCTTCGAGCACCCGGACTACGACTCGCTCACCACCTCCACCACGGGCTCGGCCACCGTCGGCTTGCAGTGGAGCATCTGGGGCGATCCGAGCGCCTTCCAGGTCGTCGCCACCACGATGATGGGCGCGGGCTTCATCACCCGCGACAGCACCGAGTTCGCCATCCTGCAGCCTGGCGCGGGCGTCACCTACACCCTCGACGAGCGCTTCCAGTTCATCGGCACGGTGAACTACAACGCCCGCTTCCGCAAGACCTTGTCGTCCGGCGGCGAGGTGCTCGTCGGCTTCCGGTACATGATCGACTAAGGGTCCCTCGGGCCCTCCCGTCGCGCTTCGCCCGCCCCACCCTCTACCCGCCAGGGCAGAGCTCGGTGGGGTTGGTGTTTTTGGGCGTTTGAGGCGTTTTTGGCGTTTGGTGGCCGCCTGCGAGCCCGAG